>NZ_NKFN01000002.1:0-262506 GCF_002223355.1 Burkholderia sp. HI2761
GTGTGGCTGGTCGTCCTCTCAGACCAGCTACTGATCGTCGCCTTGGTAGGCCTTTACCCCACCAACTAGCTAATCAGCCATCGGCCAACCCTATAGCGCGAGGCCCGAAGGTCCCCCGCTTTCATCCATGGATCGTATGCGGTATTAATCCGGCTTTCGCCGGGCTATCCCCCACTACAGGACATGTTCCGATGTATTACTCACCCGTTCGCCACTCGCCACCAGGTGCAAGCACCCGTGCTGCCGTTCGACTTGCATGTGTAAGGCATGCCGCCAGCGTTCAATCTGAGCCAGGATCAAACTCTTCAGTTCAAACCTGTTACTGTTTTCGGTTCCGTAGAACCGGTCGCTCACTCAAAGCTGACAGGAATATGAATCACTTCATAAACCTGACTTACTTTAGTGTGAGACTCTTGATACTTTCGCTTTCTGATCCGAGGATCAGCTCGCTTCCATCAAGCGCCCACACTTATCGGCTGTTAATTTTTAAAGAGCATTTCTGCGAGAAACCTGAAGTTTCCCAGCAGCGCTGCGTTTTCAGCAGCAGAGAAGCGAGATTATTAACCGTTTTTTAAAACTCGTCAACAACTTTTTTAACTACTTCGTTGCGACGACTGCGGTTTAATTTCGTGTGCACTGGAATCGATAAAACCGACTTCAACAGCACCGCTTCCCTTCTTCCCCCGCGCCGCGTTTCCGTTAGCGCGAAAGAGGCGTGATTCTATGCATCTGCCCCGGTCTCCGCAACCCCCTTTGTGAAATATTTTTGACGAGCCGTGCCGGGGACCGCTGAGCCTTCCAAGTGCTCATATATAGGCGACACGGCAGCGCGGCCTCGGCCGCCCTTGAACAGCCCCGCCGTATCGAACGCAATCTTCCGTCGATTACCCCCCCACCATCGCCCTCACCACGCCGTCCCGCCGAATCAGCCCGTGATACAGCGCCGCGGCAAAGTGCGCGAGGAACGTCAGGAAGAACAGATACGCCAGCACCCGATGGGCGACCCTGAGCCACGCAAACGTCACCGGATCAGCCGACACCAGCGCCGGGAGCTGCACTCCGCCGCCCAGCGTCACCGGATATCCGCCCGCGGACAGCATCGCCCACCCGATCAGCGGCATCGCCACCATCAGCGCATACAGCACGAGATGCGACCCGTGCGCGGCCACCTTCTGCCACCCCGGCAAATCGTCGGGCAACGCCGGCGGCTTCGACAGCATCCGCACCACGATCCGTACACACACCAGCACCAGCACCGCCACACCCAGCGGCTTGTGAATCGCCACCAGGATCTCGTGCCGCGCGGAAACCGACGCCACCATCCCCACCCCGATGAACAGCATCGCGAGGATCATCGCGGCCATCACCCAATGCAGCACCCGCGCCGGCAAGCTAAACGTCGTCGAAGCCTTCATCATCGTCCCTCCCCACTCAATCGCGCCACGCCCGCCACGCCGGCCTCTTCACTCGTGCGACGCAGATACGAATCCGCATACGCGGCCGAGCGCGCCGCCAGCAACGGATCGCCCGACACCTGGATTCCCTGCGGCAGCACCGTCGGGTCGTAATTCACGTCGCGGCACGGGCCGCTGTCCTGCGCCTCCACGCGATCGAGCACGAGCGTTCCCGCATCGATCGTCGTGCGCTGCGCGGGCCAGATCTTCGTCGCGTCGTCCACCGGGTCGCCGGGCTCCGCCAGCGTGACCAGCAACTTCCACTTCTGCGCGCCGGCCGCGATGCGCTGCGTCACGTCCTGCTGCAGCACGTTCGGATCCGCGGCCGTCGCGACATCGCCGGCGCCGGCCGTCTGCTCCGGCACGACGCGCCACCGCACCGCCTGGCGCTTGCCGGCCGCGTCGACGAAGTAGAACGCGTTCAACCCGTAATAGCTTTCGGTGACGTAACTCGCGCTCGGTTTCGCACCCTTCACCCATTGCAGGAAGGCGCCCGCCTCCGGATGCGCGCTGAAAAACGCCTTCACCTTCGCCGGGTCCGGCTTGCCCGTCTTCGGATCGGGCCGGGTCGCGAGCGTCTGCTGATAGAACGCCTGCGGCGTCGCCACCGGAAACACCGGCATCGCATTCATCCCGGTCCGCCATTGCTCACCGTCCGGCGCGGTGAGCTTCAGCGCGAGGCTGCGGATCGGCACGCTGCTGTCGGGCGCGTACGGATTCCCGCCGGGCAACGCGAAGCGCCCGACCACCGGCGTGCGCACCGCCTTGAAGAACGGCGCGACCGAATACGCGCTCGCGGCGCCGTTGCCTTCGAAGTAGCCGGTCACGCACACGCCCTTCGCGTGATTGCGCCGGAAGCCGGGATGGACGCCGCTGTTGGTCTGCAGCGCGTCGACGAGCCGGTGCGGGGTCAGGCGCGCCGGCGCGAGCCACCCGCCGGCATAGCCGAACGCCGCGGCCACGCCGGCCACCGCGCCGCCGATCACGGCCCAGCGCCACCAGGCGCGCCCGGGCTCGCGCTGCGGCGAAGAAGAGGAAGATTGCTTCATGAATGCGCTCCCGATCGTCAGATCATTGTCGAACGCGCGTAGGACGCCGCCCGCGCCGCTTTATTCCACGAAAAGTTTTTTCGTATGCTGGAGGGAATAATCGGTGCCGACCGGCGTCCTACGCGGCATCCACGACCCTTTCGGCAACCGGCCCGGCCATGCCCTCCACCGCCCTCGACGACGAAGCATTGCGCGAACTCATCCCGAGGCTGCGGCGCTTCGCGCTCTGGCTGGCGCGCGACGTCCACGCGGCCGACGACCTCGTCCAGTCGACGCTCGAGCGCGCGCTGTCGCGCTGGGCGAGCCGTCGCGACGACGCGTCGCTGCGCAGCTGGCTCTTCACGATCCTGTACCGGCAGTTTCTCGACGGCAAACGCAGCGCGAAGCGCTACGCGTGGTTGCTCGGCCGCATCCGCGACGACGACGAAGCGCACTGGCCGTCCGCCGAACGCGAATTCGCCGCGCGCGCGACGCTCGAAGCATTCGGCCGGCTCCCCGACGAACAGCGCAGCCTGCTGCTGCTCGTCGCGGTCGAAGGCTTCACCTACCAGGAAGTCGCGGACCTGCTCGACGTGCCGATCGGCACCGTGATGTCGCGGCTGTCCCGCGCGCGCCAAGCGCTGCGCCAGCTCGGCGACGGCGAACTTCCCGCTCCCTCCTTGCGGCTGATGAAGAAATGAACATGCCTCCGAACGAACACGACCTTCAGGCCTATGTCGACGGCCAGCTCGACGATGATGCGCGTGCCGCGGTCGAGCGCTATCTCGCGCTGCATCCGGCGCGTGCCGAACAGGTGAAGCAATGGCAGCAGGACGCGCAGCGGTTGCGGGCCGCGCTGGAGAGCGTGCGGATGCCGGCGGACAACCCCGCGCTGGATCCGGCGGCGATTCGTGGCCGGCGGGCGGAGCGCGCGCGCATGCGGTTCGCAATGGCGGCTTCGTTCGTGTTCTGCGTCGGGCTCGGGACGTTCGGCGGATGGCAGGCGCGCGGCTGGAACGCACCGCCGCCCGTCGCGCCGATGAGCGATGCGGTCGAGGCTTACCGGATGATGGTGGTCGATCGGACGGCCAAGGTCGACTATCGGCCGAACGGTGCGGGCGATTTGCAGGGGTGGCTCACCAGGCGCGTCGGGGCGTCGGCGAAGCTGCCGGATTTGAGCTCGGCGGGGTTCACGCCGGTCGGCGGGCGGTTGTTCACGACGGACAGCGGGGCTACTGCTGCGATGGTGCTCTATGAGGACGAGGCAGGACGGACGCTGAGCTTCTATCTGCGGCCGGCGGAATCGGAACATCGGCTGCTGCCGAGCGGGCAACGCGTGGATGGCGCGCTGCTCGCGCGGTATGGGTCGGTGAACGGGCTCAACTATGCGGTGGTCGGGCCGGCGGGGAGTCTTGGCGAGAAGGCAGTCGTGCAGGCGCTCGATCAGCAGACTTGAGTGGTAGGATGCGCGCCCGGTTGGCGGTTGGTGGTGGCCGCCAGCGCCTTTGTGGCGCGGCTTGGCCGGCCTAACGGGTGCACGCTCACCGCTCGAATGCACAGCGTTTCGGGTTGTTTTGGGCGTCGATATCCACAACCGGGGTGACTGATCGGCCATCTTTGCCAGGTTCGACTGCGCTCACCCGTCGAGTACACAGGGTTTCGAGTGGCCTCGAGTGGACGATATCCACAAGGCATTCGACTCCCGGACGTCACCGGCGATTCGTTCGTTGCCCTCTTTCATTGTCGGCAAAGCCTTGCCGAGCAATGCATTCAGGCCAACGAGCCCATCGAAACGGGGATGCTCACCGGTCGGATGCACAGGGTTTCAACTGGATCGTGCGCCGGTTGTCCACATACGCCTATCTCTTGCGCTCCACGAACGCACGACCGTCGTAGCGATACTCACGTGTTGCTGGACCTGCATCGTCGATGTTGGTCCACGAGACCTTGAAGCCCATGGGATCGTCGATCCATTCGATCGCCAGGTAAGGCGATCGATTATCCCCGTCGGTGTCGAGCGACACGCTATCCAGACAGCTCTGCACCGGCATTGCATAGCTCGACGCCGCCGCGTCGCCATTGATCTGCAGGACGTACAGCGTACTTTCCTCGCCCGCGCCGCAATAGCCCATCGGGTTGCGACTCGACGACTGGTTCACGACGATCAGCACGAACTCCTTGCCGTCGATGGTTCTCGAACTCGCCGACGGGAAGCCGATGCTCGACGCAGACGCGACGGCCCGACGCAGGGCGACCGGCAGCCGTACCGCGCTCGTGCGGTGACGCCCGGCGTCGACCTCGACCAACCGCTTTTCGTATTGCTGCAGTTCACGTCCGTTCGAGAGCCGGACCGATGCGGGCGCGTCGACTGCCGCGAATGCCGTTGCGGCGGTCGCAACGGCCGCGATGCAGAAGGTCCACCAGATGACCGAAGACGTGATCGACATGGAAAATCCCTGCGAAGTGCGACGTTCTAGCATGGGGAAAGAAGATGTATCTGCATGATTCGCATCACCGCTCACCGATCGAGCGCACAGTGTTCCGATCTGTTTCGTGCGCCGGTTATCCACACACCGCCGCGCTCCAGATCACTTCGTCCCGAATATCCCGAGAATCTCGCCGGTTTCCGGCGCGATGACATAGTGAATTGACTTCCCGAGCCGGTTTGCGTTGCCCAGCGTGCGCATACCCGGAATCAGCTTCGCCACGAACATGACGGTAATGACATCGTCGTCGGGCCCCGGAGCCACCGTGGATGCCCTTTTATCCGTGATGCAGATCTCGAAGTTGCGCAGATCCTGCTCGGTCGTCGCAAAGTCTTCGTAGGCAGCCTTCAGGCCCAGCAACGTCGCGGTGTTGAGCGTGACCGAACACCGGTCGATCGTGCCGCAATTCAACGTGCTCATCGTGTTCTCCGAATATCACCGGGTCTGGGCCTGGTCTGCGTGCAACGCCTGTGGTGACTCGAGGAAATACTGCGATTCGTCGGGAACGATGCCATCCGTATACCGCCGGTCCTCCCATAGCAATTGCCAGCGCACGCGGATGTTCCATCCCGTGTCATGGTTCCTGAAGTACGGCGCACGAACACCTCGCACTAAATAATTGAAGCAACCAGCGTTGCGCATACTGCGCGCGCCGACCGGCACGATGCCCAGCCACTTCAATTGCTCGACTGCGACGGGCTCCCAGATACCGTCGCAAGGCACCTTCTCGCCAGACCTGATCACCGGGCCCACGGCTTCCGGCACCTCGGGCAACGCTTCCGGAAACACAGGGTACGGAAGCGTGTAGAAATTGTGCTCATACGCATTCGGAGACAGCAGCAGCGCCGCCGAGCCTAGATGCGCGAGGTCGGTATATCCCGGCTCGAACGGTGCATGCTCCATCTGGTATTCCGATGCGTGCAGCAACCGGGCCAGCGTGTCGATCTTCGGCGGATACGGGGCAACTTGCGCACCGCGGTCCCAGTAATCGGGATGCGGGAAGAAATACGCGTTCAAATGGTCATACCGGCTCGACGCGTGCTGCAGCGGCCCGCGGCGCAGCCACACGAGCCGGTTTCCTCGGGCGAGTTCGATCAGCCCGCGATCGTAGGCCGCGAGCATTTCGGTGATGATCGGCAGATGGCCGGGATGGAGCGGCTCCGGATCGTCGTCGGGCCACGTGTTCACCGCATGCTCATACGCGTTCGCGAATCGCGCGAACGCCTCGCGCTTGCGCGTCCAGAGCGACAGGCTCGTCACGCGTTGAAGCAGCCAGAAAATCTTGCGCCGGGTGGCGTCGCCAGTCATGTCGTACTGCACGATCATGTCCGTCACGATTGCTCCGTCGCGCTCATGTCGGCGTGTCGTCGCGGTCCAGGCCGCTGCGCTTCAACACCTCCCGCAGGCATACCGGACACACACGCTCACCGGCGTCCCACAGCCTCACGAACGTCGCCCGATCGTCGATGCGGAACGTCGATTCAACGATGTCGATATCCGGCCCGAGCACCTTGCGCAGAAATGCTTCGTCGAACCAGTGCTTCGGTTCGTGCTTCATGCTGCCATTCGTCACCTGAACGACATGGCAATCGTCGCGGAGCACGTCGATCGACAGGATCGCCGTTTCGATATCCGGCGATGCCCGCGTCGGCAGGATCAGTCCGTGAAGCTCGCATCGCGCATGATCCGAAGGCCATTTCGCATTCGCCGCGACAACGGACGTATCGAACGCCTGTTCCTTCGTCGTCGGCTTATGCGGTGTCTCGCCGGAGCGCACGAGCAGTTCGTCGAGGCATGCCGAACACAGATGGACGCGCAAACGCTCCAGCGCCGCAATCTTCGGAAACGCCTTCACGTGCGCAACGTTGTCGATGAAAGTCGCATCGACCTCGTGTTCGTCGAGTTCGGCACGCCGCATCCACATTTCACGGCTGTATTTCGGCCGGTCGAGCGAAACCTTCACGAGTTCGCCGGACAAGAACTGCCCGCGCTGCCGGATGCGCGCGGCAATGCCCGTCGACGTCGTGATCCCGTTATCGAATCCGTGCCGATGACAGACAATCGGCCCCATTAGCGGCTCCGGTTGCGGTCAGCGCTCGTGGCGCCCTTGTCCTGCTTCGGTTTCATCGCGTCCTTTATCGTCATCGACGGCTCAAAGTTCGAAATCGACCGTCATGCGTCGCGATCGTCCGAGTCAATCCATTCGACTGTAAGCGCCAGCAGCTCCGGCAAATTGCCCGGGCCACCGTAGCCGGCAAATTCGGCGCGGGTGGCGCGAACCGATACCCAGTCCGACTCGTGACGCTCTCGATGCCGTGCGCGTGTTCCCACACGCCATCGCAGTGAGATTGTTACCAGCGCTGCAGCGCAGTCAAAGAATCGGTCATGGACACCTGTGCCTGTCAGTTCACCCGGCTCCCCCCCGTGGCGAGCCATCCAGCGATCGCCGCGATGTCTTCGTCGGAAAGTTGCGCGTCCCGATCGACAGAAACACCGTAGTCGATATCGAGCGCGTCAAGCCGGGTCAACGAAGAATCGGTCATGTGCCGTGAGCCTGCCCGTCGGGGTTTGCATCCTGGATGCCGGCGATTCTACAGACATGACGGCTCACGCATCGCTCGATGCGCTTCACAGCGTTCCGCTTCGTTCATCCGGCCGCTGCACGCAGTGCATATCTTGAGCGGATCACAGTCGACGGACTGTGCTTATCCAAAGGTGTTAACAGGGTTCGTATATATACGTAGTGGTAGTTAACAAGCGCTGTGCCTCACAGTGGATAACCTCCGTAACGTACTGAATTCTCAGCGCGAAGCGAAATGCATAACCGTGGGCGCGCGACGTGAACAACGATCGGCAGCACAGAACAACTTTTCGTCGATCCACGACTGCGCCGACATATCCTCAATCGTTCCACTGTGAATCCAGAGACTTCCCGGACGGTTATCCAGAGGGCAATGTGGATAACACCACAGCACATCGACGCGTTTTGCTGTGATGCGAACAGATGAAGTCGACGCTGGCGGCATCGCCACGCAACATCAATCGTCAGCCCTCGTGCGGCCGTTTCAAAAAATTTTCACGAAGGGGCTTGTGCTCCCCCAAAACCCTCTCTATAATTCGCGGCTTCTTAGGCTCGTAGCTCAGTTGGTTAGAGCACCACCTTGACATGGTGGGGGTCGTTGGTTCGAATCCAATCGAGCCTACCAACGAACAAAATGAAGGGGTCCGGCAGCACAACTTGCCTACAGGCAACGCGGCTCGCCAAACATACGAACGCCACGCGGCAACTTCGCGTGGCGTTTTTCTTTTCCGGTCCGAAACAACGCATGAAGCCCCGATGCGTTGCGTGATACACGGCCCGGCATCGCATCGTCATCGACCATCCGATCCGCCACACAACTGCCGCCGCACGGCGCGTAGAATCGTGTGCGCATCGACGCGGCGGCTTCGCCCGTCGCCCGATTTCCACCCATCAGAACAACGACGCGCGATCCGCGCAGCCGAGAGCACACATCATGTCCGAGGTCACGACCGCCGAATCGTCCGCAAGCAATGACGAAATCGCCGCTTACGTCGGCACGAAAGCCGCCTGGTACCAACGAAAGTGGGCGATCGCCGAATCGCGCAAGAGCCGGCAGTCGTGGAACTGGGCCGCGTGCGTCCTGGGCCCGGTCTGGTTGGCGTATCGATGCATGTACTGGCAGGCGGCCGCCGTGCTTGCCGTCACGCTCGGCATCACGATGGTCGAGTTGCTGTACTTCCCCGGATACTTCGAATCGAGCGTGCTCGACCCGGCCACGATTGCGATCGCGGTATCGCTCGGCTGGTACGGGAACGGCCTCTACAGGACGCACATCGCACGCAGGATCGAAAAACTGCGCCCGACCGCGACGTCCCGCGAATCGTTTCTCGCGCTGCTCGAGGCGCAAGGCGGCACGAACTGGCTGGCGGCGGCCGGTTTCGCCGTCGCGACGCCGCTGCTCGGCGTACTGATGTTCATGATGGGCCACGGAGGCGCGATGTACTGATCGTGGTAGCCGGCGAGCATTGACGCAGGGCGGAAAGAAGCGGGCGGACGGCGCCGTCGGCATGCATCGGCATATCGCATACGGCGTATGCCCGTGCCGCCCTCAATGCAGATGCTTCAATTTGTCAGGATTACGCACGACATAGATCGCGACGATCTTCCCGTCGTCGATCTCGAGCGCAGTCGTCTGCAGCTCGCCGTCTGCTTCCAGCGTGACGAAACCCGGCAGCCCGTTGATGAACCCGGCCCGCACGAGCTTCGACGCATGCGTCGCGAACAGCTCGGCCAGGTACGCGTGCACCCGCATCACGAGTTCGAAGCCGAACACCGGCTTGCCCGCCGCAGTACGCTTGCCGCCGCCGTCCGAATGCAGGCTCACGTCCTCGGCGAGCATCGCGCCGAGCGCGCGCATGTCGCCGCTGCGTGACGCCGCGAAGAACGCTTCGGCCAGTTCGATCCCGCGCTGCGTCTCGACATGAAAACGCGGCCGCGCCTCGCGCACGTGCGTGCGTGCCCGCGCGGCGAGCTGCCGGCACGCGGCCGGATCGCGCTGGATCGTCGCGGCGACTTCGTCGAATTCGAGGCCGAACACATCGTGCAGCAGGAACGCCGCGCGTTCGAGCGGCGAGAGCCGTTCGAGCGCGAGCAGCAGCGGCAGCGTGACGTCGTCCTGCTGGTCTTCCTCGACGACCGGCTCGGGCAGCCACGGGCCGATATAGGTCTCGCGCTGGTGCCGCGCGGACTTCAACTGGTCGAGGCACATGCGCATCACCATGCGGCGCAGGAACGCCTCCGGCACGCGCACGTCGCTGCGGTCGACGTCCATCCAGCGGATGAACGCCTCCTGCACCATGTCCTCGGCATCCGCGACGGAACCGAGCATCCGGTACGCGACGCGGATCAGCGTGCGGCGCAGCGGATCGAAGCTCGCCGCCGCGTCGGCGCGTTCGTCGGCGCTGCCGTTGCCCGGGTCGAGGTTCGACATCAGGCCACCATCTTCGCGGCGGCGGCCTTCGCTTCGGCCGGGTCGACCCACAGCCCGAAGCCGACGGCGAGCCGGTTCCAGCCGTTGATCACGTTGATCATCACCGCGAGTTTCACCTGTTCCTCCTCGCTGAAATGGTCGTTCAGCGCCGCATAGGCCGCGTCGTGCGCGGCGTGGCCCTCCGACAGCCGCGTGAGCGCCTCGGTCCAGCCGAGCGCCGCGCGTTCGCGGTCGGTGTAGCAGGGCGCTTCGCGCCACGCGGACAGCAGGTAGATGCGCTGCTCGGTCTCGCCTTGTTCGCGCGCCTCGGCGGTGTGCATGTTAATGCAGTTCGCGCACGCATTGATCTGCGACGCGCGGATCTTGACCAGCTCGATCAGCGTCGGTTCGAGGCTCCCGGCGGCGGCGACCGACACGGTCATCCAGTTCTTCATCAGCGCGGGGGCGGCGGCAAACGGATTGAGTTTCGCAGTCATGGTGGCTTCTCCTTTCGTGTGGGTTCCGCTGATATGACGAGCGAGCCCCCCGCGTGTGTGACATCGATGCAAAAAAATTTTCGGAACCGTCGAAGCGGGCAGCGGCACGCGAAGGGCGGAGCCGTTGAGCAGCGCGCCAAAGGATGCTATATCGAGGTACGAATGGGGCGCAGGGCGCCGTTCCTCCGCCGAACGCGCGCCATCGACCTTTCACGCACGCCGTGCGGTTGTCACCGGACGTCAGCAGTGCGCCATCGCGGGCACGTGTATTGCACCATCGGCCAAACCCGGCCACACAACGGGCGCCGGCGGTTCGTTACACGCGCGACGCCCCCATCGAGAATGCTTTCATTTTTCTTTCGCCTTTGTTTCATCCGAAATCCGATTCGCGACGTTCACATTTCTGGACCATACTGTTCTGCACGGGCAGATGAAGTGAAGCCGCATCCGCGGCCCGGCGCGCGCGCCGGCTGCCCGACGACGCAGCAGCAGATCGCACGTCAGCCGCGCGCACCCCAGCGCAAGGCTTTCCCTTTTCCGGCAACGCAACGCAGCGAATCGCGACGTGAACGGTAAACCGATGAGCCTCCTTGCATCACAGCTTCAGCGCCGTTACCAGGACGTGCGCGCCCACAGCCTCGCGTTGACCGCGACGCTGTCCGCCGAAGACCAGGCCGTGCAGTCGATGCCCGACGCGAGCCCGACGAAATGGCACCTCGCGCATACGACCTGGTTCTTCGAAACCGTCGTGCTGATGCGCCGCGTGCCCGGCTACGCGCCGTTCGACGACGCATTCCAGTTCCTCTTCAATTCCTATTACGAAGCGCTCGGCCCGCGCCATCCGCGACCGCAGCGCGGGCTGCTCACGCGTCCGTCGCTCGACGAGGTGCATGCGTACCGGCAACACGTCGACGACGCGATGCTGCGCACGCTGGCCGAAGCCGATGCGGCGCGGCTCGATGCGATCGCGCCCGAGCTGGTGCTCGGCCTGCATCACGAGCAGCAGCACCAGGAGTTGATCGTCACCGACATGCTGCATGCGTTCTCGTGCAACCCGTTGCGGCCGGCATTCCGGCCCCGCACCGGCGCCGAGACCGAATGCGCGCTCGCCGCGGGCGACGCCGGCCCGCTGCGCTGGCTGCCCCAGCCGGGCGGGCTCGTCGAGATCGGCCACGAGGGCGACACGTTCTCGTTCGACAACGAACGGCCGCGTCACACGGCGCTCGTGCGGCCGTACGAGATCGCGAACCGCCTCGTGACGAACGCGGAATTCGCGGCGTTCGTCGCGGACGGCGGCTACACGCGTCCCGAATTCTGGCTGTCCGACGGCTGGGCCACGGTGCAGCGGGAAGGGTGGCAAGGGCCCGCGTACTGGATGCCGGACGACGACGATGCGGCCGCCACGCGCGTGCGGCGCACCTTCGGCCTGCACGGCGTCGAACCGCTCGCGCCTGACGCGCCGGTGTGCCACGTGAGCTTCTACGAGGCGGCCGCGTATGCGGAATGGGCCGGCGCGCGGCTGCCGACCGAATTCGAATGGGAAACCGCATTCGCGGCCGACGGCATCCGCCAGATGCTCGGGCATGTATGGCAGTGGACGCGTTCGTCCTACGAGCCGTATCCGGGTTTTCGGCCGCTCGCGGGTGTGGCGGCCGAATACAACGGCAAGTTCATGGTCGGCCAGCAGGTCCTGCGCGGCAGCAGCATCGCGACGCCGCCCGGGCACGAGCGGCCGACGTACCGCAATTTCTTTCCGCCGGCGGCACGCTGGCAATTCACGGGAGTGCGACTTGCGCGAGACGTCTGACCTGACGGCCACGAGCGGTGGCCTGCAACCCGCCCGCGATGCGCGGCCGAGCGCGTTCGAGCGCGACCTGATCGACGGACTGTCGCGCACGCCGCGCAGCATTTCGCCGAAATACTTCTACGATGCGGCCGGCTCCGCGCTGTTCGACCGCATTTGCGAACTGCCGGAGTACTACCCGACGCGCACCGAGCTCGGCATCCTGCGCGACCGCGCGGCCGAGATCGTGCGGCGCGTCGGCCCGCATGCGGACATCGTCGAATTCGGCGCGGGTTCGCTCGAGAAGATCCGCGTGCTGCTCGACGCGTTCGCGGGCAACTACGCGAACGCGCCGGCGCGCTACGTGCCGGTCGACATCTCCGCCGACTACCTGCACGTCGCGGCCGCGCGGCTGCGCTCGGCCTATCCGTGGCTCGACGTCGCGCCGCTCGCGGCGGACTACACGAAGGCCGAGCAACTGGCCGAGCTGACCGCAACGCCGCGGCGGCGCATCGGTTTCTTTCCCGGTTCGACGATCGGCAACTTCTCGCCGGAAGAGGCCGACACGTTCCTGCGCGACGCGGCGCGGCTGCTGCGCGGCGGCGGCCTGCTGGTCGGCGCGGATCTCGTGAAGAACGAGCGCACGCTGCATCACGCGTACAACGACGCGCAGGGCGTGACCGCGCAGTTCAACCTGAACCTGCTGGTGCGCGCGAACGCCGAACTCGGCGCGGATTTCGACGTCGATGCGTTCTCGCACTGCGCGTTCTACGACCGCGAGCGGCAGCGCATCGAGATGCATCTCGTCAGCGACGTCGCGCAGACCGTGCACGTGCGCGGCCACGCGTTCAGCTTCGAAGCCGGCGAGCGCATCCACACGGAGAACTCGCACAAGTTCACGATCGACGGCTTCCATGCGATCGCGCGCCGCGCCGGGTTCGAACCCGATACCGTGTGGACCGACGCGGACAACCTGTTCAGCGTGCACTGGCTGCGCAGCGTCGACGATATCCGCGCGTGACGCGCGCTGCCGCGAACCGCTCGCGCCGCAGGTGAGGGCGGTTCGCTTCCCCATGCACCGGCGTATTCGATCCGATCGCCGGTTTCGTGCCGAAAAATTCCCTTTTTACCGACCCGATGCCTCGCTGCAACGGTGTCTGGAATGCCGCCTCTCCCTTGCCCTATAAGGCTTTGCGGACACCTGTAAACGTCCGTTACCTGTCTCGCATACCCGTTTCACCTGTGTCAGCGCCCCGTGCCTAGACTCCGAACCGTAGTCCATACGACGCACGACACGTGCAGGGAGTCGCGAAATGAGCAAGAAACTTATTCTCGGTGCAGTTCTCGGTGTAGCGGCGCTGGCAGCCTCGGGCGTCGCATCGGCCCACGTCGACCTGTCGGTCGGCATCGGCGTGCCGGGCGTCTACGCGGCGCCGGCGCCCGTCTACGTGGCGCCGCCTCCGCCGGTGATGTACGCGCCGGTCGGCTATCGCGATGACGGTTGGCGCGGCGACGGCTGGCGTCAGCGCGAATGGCGCGAACACGAGTGGCGCCGCCATGAATGGCGCGAGCACGAGTGGCGCGATCGCGGCGGCTGGCGTGGCGGCCGCTGGGACTAAGCGGCCCGATCGATCACCCAAGAGGAGAGTGAAAACATGATGCCCGTTCGCTACATCAGGCTGTGTGCCGCCGCCACTGTCGTTGCGCTCGCAACGATTGGCAGCGCGCATGCGGCGGGCTGCATGAAGGGCGCGGTGGTCGGCGGTGTGGCCGGACACTATGCGGGGCACCACGCCGTGGTCGGCGCCGTCGGCGGCTGTATCGTCGGCCATCACATGGCGAAGAAGCAGGCGCAAGAGCAGGCCGCGCAGCACAAGGCCGCCGCGCAAGGCATGCAGCCGGCGCAATGAGCGCCTCGTCACCGGTGCGACGCCACAGCGTCGCACCGGTGCTTCGCTCCCGCGTTCATGCACGCCCCGGATTGATCCGACGAATGCGTGCCGCACGCGTCGTTACGATCCTTTACAACGTTGTACTGCGCGAATTTTGCGCGTTCATAAAATGCAGTCACGCAAACGCGCTCATGGGAGCACAAGATGAAACAGCAACGATATCTGTCCGTCCTGACGGCCGCGCTGCTCGCGCTCGGCTCGGTGTCGGCCCATGCGGCGGCCGGCGGCAATGGCGGGGGCAACGGCGGCGGTCATGGCGCAGGCGGCTCGGGCGGCAACGCAGGCGGCATGTCGGGCGGCCACATGAGCGGCCAGGCGCTGAGCAACTCGAACGGCATGCACGCGGGCGACCGCGACAAGGGCCTGTCGCGCGCGGCCGACCGTTCCGACACGATTGCCGATCGCGCCGGCACGCAGCCGGGCCGTGGCCACTCGCACGCGCATGGCCATACCGCGCATGCGTCGACGTCCACGCATCATTCGCAGCGCAATGCATTCGGCCGCACGCTGTAAGCGTAGCCTGTGAAGGCACGAGAAGGGCGCTTCGGCGCCCTTTTTCATGGTGAAAACGCAACGTGTCCGCCCCGCGAAAAACATCGTGCCGACCCGATTTGCAACCAGCCGTAACGGCGTCGCCCGCATGCGAGAATGCGGATTGCTTTCACGCGGATGACGGAACGGGCGAAGAGCGGCTCCCGGCACGCTCGATAAAGGCCGGGCCACGCCGATAAAAAGGGCGGCTCGTCGCCGCCCTTCGTGTCACCGCCGCGCGCCCGCCGGCGCCGCCGCGGGTTCGAACAGCGCCTCCGCCTGCCTGACGCGCACGAAGCGCGCCGCGCCGTCGCCATCGGTCAGCGCACGGAAATGCGCTTCGCCGCACGCGAGCTTCGCGCGCTCGTGCTCGCTCGGCACGTGGCCGTCCGCATTCGGCGTATCGACGACGAAGTACAGCCGCTCGCCGCCGTCCTGTTCGGCGAGCACGGCCCAGTCGGGATGGTAGCTGCCGAGCGGCGTCTGCACGCGGAACCATGCCGGCAGCCTCGCGTACAGCTTCACGCCGTCGTGCGCTTCGAGCGCATCGGCGAACGCGCGCTCGGCGTCCGTCTCGCACACGACCGCTTCGTGGATCGACTTGCGCGCGTCCGGCCGCAGATTGCGCAGGTAGCCGGTCAGCGCTTCGCTCTCGAACGATTCGAGCGCATGCACGTGGCGCTCGCCGAGCTTGCGGTACGCGATGCCCGCGACGAGCGCGAGCCGCTTGCAGCGGTTGATCGCGTCGGCCGCCACCGAAATGAACTGCTGCGGATTCACGCGGAAATCGTCGAGCCGGCCGCTGTCCGCCAGGATCGTCGCGAGCGAACGGCGCGTGAGCTGCGTACGGTCCTGCAACTCGGTGAGCAGGTCGGGCAGCGGCAACTCGCCTTCGTCGAGCAGCACCGTGCCGGCGCCGGCCACCTCGATCGCCTCGATGCCGGCCTGGCCGATGTCGATCTCGGCCTTGCGCCACTGCAGCCGCGCACGCGCGATGTCCGGCGCGGCGCGCAACGCGGCCGTGCAGTCGTGCACCAGCTTTGCGTTGTCGAACTCGACGCGGTACACGGTGCGATGGCGGATGCGATCCCACAGCGCCCGGAAATCCTCGCCGAACACGACGGCCTTGCCCGACGCATCGCGCCGCAACGCGATCGCACGGCGCTCGTCGGCGTTGCGAACCGCGAAGCGGCCCGACAGCTTGCGCAGCGTCGCGACGATCGGCGCGCGCAGCCGCTCGAACGCATCGGGCAGCACGAGTGCGCTCTGGCGCAGCGCATCCTTCAGCCGGTCGAGCACCTTGCCTTGCGCGTCGACGTAGCCCTGTTCGTGCAGATGGTTCCACAGCACGCGCGACAGCTCGATGCCGAGCGCATGCGCGGGGCCGCCGTCTTCCTGCACCGGCAGCGCCGCGAACTGGTGCTCCTCGACGATCCCGAAACGAATGCCGGTATCGGCCTCGATTTCCTTCTGCAGGTTCTCCGCGAACGACTCGTAGCGCTCGGTCGCGATCACGGTGAGCGTGTTCACGCCCGCGTCGCGCACGCGTTCGCCGTCCTGGTCGACGGCGAGGCGCAGCCCGCGGCCGAGCGTCTGGCGGCGCTCGCGCTCGGTCTGGATGTCGCGCAGCGTGCAGATCTGGAACACGTTCGGGTTGTCCCAGCCTTCCTTCAGCGCCGAGTGCGAGAAGATGAACTTCAGCGGCGTGTCGAACGACAGCAGCGCTTCCTTCTCGCGCATGATGAGGCCGTACGCGCGCTCCGCGTTCTCGCGGGCTGCGGCGCTGCTCTCGCTCGTGTCGGTCCAGCCGCCCTTGCGGTCGATCGAGAAGTAGCCGTTGTGCGCACGCTCGACTTCGAGGGCCACGTCGACGCCGTCGAACAGCGCACGGTAAGCCGGCACGCGCGCCGCGCGCGCATATTCCTCTTCGAAGATCAACGCGTAGTCGCCTTTCACGGGCATCCCGTTCTCGTCATAGCGGCGATAGCGCTCGACCGAATCGACGAAGAACAGCGACAGCACCTTCACGCCGCGCTCGGCGAGGCGCAGCTCCTTGTCGAGATGCTCGCGGATCGTGCGGCGGATCATCTCGCGCTGCACGGCAAGCGTGTCGATGTCGCCGAACGCCTCGCCGAGCGACAGGAACGCCTCGCCCTCCGGATGGCGCAGCTCGACGTACTCGGCGCCCTTGACCGCATGCACTTCGCCGATCCGCAGCCCTGCGTACAGCGCGCGCTTGGTCAGGCGCTCGAGATCGTCGCCGTCGGTGGCCGACACGATCTGGCGTTTCACGCCCGCGGCCGTCGCAATGTCGAGCTCGACGCGCGCGCTGATCGCGCCGCGCCGGTTCGACACGCCGACGAGCCGCACATACGGCTTGTTGTGCGCATCCTCGACGATCGCCGACGCGATCTCGATCTGCTTGACGAGCTTGCGCTCGTACGCGTCGACCGCGTCGAGCCGGTACACCATGTGGTGGCGGTCGACGTGCGTGGCCGAATAGCGCAGCGTGCAGAGCGGCGCCATCGCGGCGAGCGCTTCGCGGCCGCGCCCCTCGAGGCCGCCGTCGACGCTTTGCGGCTCGTCGACGATCACGATCGGCCGCGTCGCGCGGATCAGGTCGATCGGCTTCTCGCCGCCGGTCTTCTCGCTGTCCTTGTAGAGGTTGTTGATCTCTTTCTTGTTGATCGCGGCGACCGTCATCACCATGATCTGGATCGCCGCGCTCGCCGCGAAGTGGCGCACCTGGCCGAGCTTCGCGGAGTCGTACAGGAAGTAGTCGTACGGCACGCCCGCGTACAGCGCGCGGAAGTGATCCTCGGTGATCGACAGTGTCTTGTGCACGCCTTCCTTGATCGCGATCGACGGCACGACGATCACGAATTTCGTGAAGCCGTAGCGGCGGTTCAGCTCGAAGATCGTGCGCAGGTATACATAGGTCTTGCCGGTGCCCGTCTCCATCTCGACGGTGAAGTCGCGCGAGCCGGGCAGGCCCGACGGCGGCAGCCCGCCGCGCAGCTGCACGTCGGCGAGATTGCGCGCGAGCGCGTCGTCGGTCAGCGACAGCCGATTGCCGACGCCCTGCTCCGATACCGCGAAGCCGAGCGAGCCTTGCGCCGCGGCCGTCGTGCCGGGCGCGGCGTTCGCGAGCACGCTGAAGTCGCCGCGATACGATTCCTGCCCGCGAAACAGGTCGCAGACGGCGTCGATCGCCTCGCGCTGGTAGTCGAGATCCGCTTCGAAATGCAGCCGCATCACAGGCTCCGCACGCGCTTCACGCCGTGCTGTTCGAGCAGCGCGGCGAGATTGAGCTTCGCGACGTCGTCGACGAAGCCGCTGTCGCGGAACAGGCACGTGACGTCGCGCGATGCGCCGGTCGCGTCGAGCAGATCGACGATGCCGTCGGCGAGCGGGCCCGCGTCGTCGCGCGAGATGCGCGCGTCGAAGCACGCGACGATCGCACGGCCGATCAGGTGCACCGTCTTGCCGGCCACCGGGTGATGCTCGACCGGCGTGCACAGGTCGAGGCCGAGCTTCAGCGTCAGCTCGGCGAGCAGGTCGTCCTCGGTGCGGCCGGTCTTCACGTGCTCGACGGATGCGAACAGCGCATGGTCGAAGTCGTCGCGGCGCGGGTCCCACTCGATCACGTTGGTCGTATCGAGCCGGTACACGCGGAAGCCGAGGTCGCCATAGCTTTCCGGATAGTCGCGCGCGACCTGCTGCGCGGCGCGGCGCAAGCGTTCCTTCGTGATTTCCGCCAGCGTCGGCGGCTTCTTCAGCTTCGCGCAGAAATCGGCGGCCGCCTGCTGCGTCTTGTCGCGGCGGTCGAGCGTCTCGGGCAGTTGCACGAGGACGTAGCGGCGCGCGCCGCCGTCGGTCGCATTCACCTGCATCACCGCGTGGCCGGTCGAGCCGGAGCCGGCGAAACAGTCGAGCACGATGTCGTCGCCGCGCGTGCACCAGCCGATCACGGCCGCCGCGAAGTCGACCGGCTTCGGCAGGTCGAACGGGATGCCGAGCGTCTTCAGCAGCGCGTCGTCGGAGCCGGCGAAGGGCAGCACCGACGGCACGTTCTCGTACATGTTCTCGTCGAGGTAGTAGATCCGCTGCGGCTGCGTGGTTTCATCCGGGCCGAATTCGATCTGGCCGCGCTCGAGCAAGGCCTGCATCGTCGCGGGCGGGTTGCGCCAGCCGCGCGCCGGCATCGCGCACGGCTTGCCGGTGACCGGGTGGATCAGCGGCGTGAAGTATTCGTCCGGCGCCTTCTTCTTGTTCGGCCAGGCCATCGACACGAGGCGGTACACGCGGCCTTCCGCCGACAGCCGGTCGTACATCACCTCGCCGCCGGACAGATTGGTCTGCGCCTTCATCCACGCGCGGTACGCCTTCTGTGCGTCCTTCGGGTTGCCGCTGCGGTATACCGCGTCGTGCGCGGCGTCGAGCATGCGCTGCGCATTGCGCTTCGGGCGCTTGAGCGGCGCCTGTTCGAGCAGCGTCTCGGCGTTGCGCGCGAACAGCACCAGCGATTCGTGCTGGTACGCGACGCCGCGCGCGTCGCCCTTCGGGTTGCGCTTGTCCCACACGGCCACGCCGAGCTCGTTTTCCTCGCCGAAGATCTCGCGCAGCATCAGCACCAGCGCATGCACTTCGTGCTCGTCGATGTGCACGGCGATCAGCCCTTCGTCGGACAGCAGCGCGTGCGCGAGCTTCAGGCGCGGATACATCATGTTCAGCCAGTCGGTATGGAACCGGCCGTTCGCCTCGGTATTGGTGCTGCGCTTCACGCCGCCGTCGGTCTGGCCGGTCATCGCCAGGTAGTGGCGGATGCTGTCGCTGAAGTCGTCCGGATAGACGAAATCGCTGCCGGTGTTGTACGGCGGGTCGATGTAGACGAGCTTCACCTTGCCCGCGTAGCTCTTGTGCAGCAGCTTCATCACGTCGAGGTTGTCGCCCTCGATCACGAGATGGCGCGTGTCGTCCCATGCGACGCTGTCGTCGGGGCAGGGGCGCAGCGTGCCCGTCGACGGCGTCAGCGCGGCCTGGCGCGCGCCGCGCTTGCCGTGCCAGTGGAAGCCGTAGCGCTCGTCGGCGTCGCCGACCGTGCGTTCGCCGATCAGCGCCTTCAGCACGTCGATGTCGACCGACGCGCCGTCGGGGCCTTCGGTCACGAGTTCGGGGAACAGCGCCTTCAGGCGCGCGACGTTGTCGGCGGTGAAATCCGTCGACATCGCCTGCGGGCTGGCCGCATCGAGTTTCTGCATCGTCTTTTCCATCGGAGCCCGGCCGCGCGCGCCAGGACGTCGGGCGCGCTCACGGCACCGGCGGCAATGGCCGCCCGGGCAAACCCGAAACGCTAGCGAGTCGGTCGGCGCAGGTCAAGCGCCGATGTGGGGCGAGCATGCGTGCATCCCCCGCGATCGCCCGCCGGACGGGCCGCGAGCGGGTTCGGGCCGGTTGTCGCACAGCCGGCCGGTGGGCGCCGCACAGGTGTCCGGCGGCAGTCCGAAGAGGACGAAAAAAGGGCACGGTCGACGCAAAGCGCCGGCGTGCCCGCATGGAGAATCCCGGATGGAGGGTGCGGCGGGGCCCGACGGCCCCGCCCGGGTAGCCGCCTCAGGTCAGAAGCGCGTCCGGATGCCCGACGTCAGTTCGAGCTGGTTCTTCGCGCCGAACGTCGACGCCGCCGTGTAGCCGCCGTGCAGCTTCATGTAGTCGCCGGCCAGGTACACCTCGGTGCGCTTGCTCAGGTGGTAGAACACCGACCCGTAGATCGTCTCCTTGAAGCCGTTGGCGACGCCGTTGGTCAGGCTGAACGCGCCGAGGTTGGCATTCGGCGTGAAGCCGTCCGCGTTGTTCGCGGCGTTCTTGATGCGCATCTGCTGGTAGCCGAGCTCGTAGTCGAGCGCGCCCTTCGGCGCGATCTTCATCGACACCGTCCACGAATCGTCGTGACGCTGGCCGAGCGCGCCCTGGTCGCCGTTGTAGCGGAAATAGCCGGCATTCAGGCGCACGATGTCGAACGTGTAGTTGCCGCCGACCGAGAACGTCTGGTTCCGGAAGCCGCCGTGGTTCACGTGGTTGTAGAAACCCGACACGTTGAACGGCCCGCCGTTGTAGCCGAGCGCGGCCTGGTACGCGGAGCCGGTCGCGAACTGCGTCGAGTTGCTGAACTGATAGCCCGCGCTCGCGAAGATGCCGTTGCTGAACAGCTTCTTCCACGCGATGCCGTTGTTGTAACGCGTGCCGGTCGGGCCGGCCGCGTAGAAGATCATCTGCTTGAAGTTGTTCGAGTTGGTCCAGCCGCCTTCTTCGGTCGACAGCTTCGCGGAGCCGTACGCGTCGCCGTAGATTGCCGACGCGTCGCGCGCGATCGTGTTCTGGAAGCCGGCCGTCAGCTTGCCGAAGCGCTCGTCCTCCACGCCGACCCACGCGTCGCGGTCGAAGATCTGGCCTTCGTCTTCCATCTGGCCGTTCGCGACCACGAATTCGCTTTCGAGGCGGAAGATGATCTTCGTGCCGCCCCCGATGTCTTCAGCGCCTTTCAGGCCCCAGCGGCTGCCGCTGAACCACGGCTCGCCATCGTTGCCCATGCCGATCACGTGCTTGCCGTTTGCGTCGGCGTGGGTCCGGTAGGTCGGAAAGCTCAGGTCCATCAGGCCGTAAAGCTGCACGCTCGACTGCGCATGCGCGTGGCCGGCGCACAGGCCTGCCGCCGCGATGGAAAGTGCAAGGGTTTTTTGTTTCAAGATCGTCTCCTCCGAGCTGCCGCATTGAAATCTGGTCGTTGGCAGTACGTAATGTATGCCGACTCTTGCCGGCCACAGCGAGAGGGCCGACGCATAGCATCGTAGAGGGTGCAATCCTTCACGACGCTTTCCCCGACGCAAGAATCGGATCGGTGAAAACACCGAACGCGCAATAATCGTGGATCGGGCAGGCGTGCGGAAGCGATTGCGGCGAACACCTCGCCGACTTCGATGACGATTCGTGATACGAATTGATGTGATGAGCCGCGCGAGCGCGCCCGTCAATCGTGCGCGCTCTTCATGCGCAGGATGTAACCGAGCCCGCGCAGCGTGATGATCTCGGCGGTGCTGGCCGCGAGATGCTTGCGCAGCCGGTGGATATAGATGTCGATCGCGTCGGCGCTGGGCTCGTCGTCGAGCGCGAACACGCTGTCCATCAGCCGCGACTTCGACACCGTCTTGTTCTGCTGCAGCATCAGCGTTTCGAGGATCGCGTGCTCGCGGCGCCGCAGTGCGAGCACGGCGTCGCCGCAGCGGAATTCGCGCGTACCGAACGCATAGACGAGATCGCCGCACACGAGCTGCGTCGTGCCGACGCCAGCCTGCCGGCGGATCAGCGCGCGAATCCGCGCCACCAGCTCGCGCGACTCGAACGGCTTCACGACGTAATCGTCGGCGCCCGCGCCGAAGCAGTCGACCTTGTCGTCGACCGAGCCGTGCGCGGTCAGCATCAGCACCGGCACGTTGTCGTTACGGCGCCGCAGCCGCGCGAGCACTTCCTTGCCGCTGATGCCGGGCAGGCGCATGTCGAGCAACACCGCGTCGTAGCGTTCGGTCTTGAGCACCGTGTCGGCCCGTTCGCCGTCGCCGACGCAGTCGACCGCGAAATCCTCGCCGCGCAGCAGGTTCACGATCCAGTGGGCGAGCTCGGCGTTGTCTTCGACCAGCAAAAGTTTCATGACGGTGTTCTCTTCAATCGAAAGCGGGCAACCGCACGGTCACGACGATACCGCGATTGCCGGGCCCCGGCGCGAGCGACGCGCTGCCGCCGTGCGCCTGCGCGATCTCGCGCACGATCGCGAGCCCGAGGCCCGAGCCTTCGGTGTCGGCCGATACGCGGTAGAACCGCTTGAACACGTGCGGCCGCGCTTCGGCCGGGATGCCGGGGCCGTCGTCGACCACGTCGAGCACGATCGCGTCGCTCTCGCGCCGCGCGGCGACCGTCACGCAGCCGCCCGGCTGCGTGTAGCGCACCGCGTTGTCGACGAGATTCATCACCAGCGCGGTGAGCAGGCTGTCGCTGCCCGCGACGTCGAGCCGCTCGCCGAGATCGGCGCCGAGGTCGATGTCGCGCCGCTGCGCGAGCACGATCGTCTCCTCCAGCACGCTCGACACCACGGCGGCCAGGTCGACGCGGTGGGTCAGCAGCGTCGGCGGCGTCGCCTCCGCGTGCGCGAGCAGCAGCAGCTTGTCGGTCACGTCGGCCATCTTGCGGCTGCTGCGCTGCATGCTGTCGAGCACCGACGCGAGCTCACGATCGTCGTTGCCGCGCTGCTGCGCGTACTGGATCTGCGTATCGAGCACCGCGATCGGCGTGCGCAACTGGTGCGCGGCATCCGCGATGAAGCGGCGCTGCGTGGCCGTATGCGTGTTGAGCCGCGCGATGCACTGGTTGATCGCGTCGACGATCGGCCGCAGTTCGTGCTGCAGCCGCTCGGGGCGGATCGGCTCCAGTTCCATCGGCCCGCGATCGGCCACGTCGTCCTTCAGCTTCATCAGCGGGCGCAGCTCGAGGGTGAGGCCGAGATAGACGAGCACCACCGCGAGCACCAGCATCAGCGACAGGCGCACGAGCTGCGGCCGCCAGATCGTGGCGACCATCGCGCCGTACGAACGCGTCGTCTTCGCGACGACCACGGTGACCGTCTCGACCTGCCCCTCGTCGTACAGCTGGCGGTCGTAGGCCACCGCGCGCAGCGGTACGCCGTCGAGCGACGTGTCGTACGGCGTCGGTTCGACGCCGTGCCGCGCGGGCACGTCGAGCACCGGATTGCCGGCGAGCAGGCGGCCGTGGCCGTCGATCACCTTGTAGAACACCGAGTCTCCCGACGGCGATTCGAAAATCTCCAGCGCAGCCGGCGGCACGTCGGCCGCCGGCCGCCCGTTGCGCCATTCGACGTCCTCGCCGATCGTGCGTGCGGACGCGACGAGCGCGCTGTCCTGCACGAGCCCGGCCGTGGTCCGCGCGGTGTCGTACGACATCGCGCCCGCGATCAGCACGAACACCGCGAGCGGCAGCAGCAGCCACCACAGCAGCCGCCCGCGCAGGCTGTGCGCCATCCTGTTGCGCTCCTTCTCGGAAATGCCGAACCGCGCCGGGGTCGCCGGCGCGGTCGGAGGTGTCATGTCAGGCGTCGGCCGCCAGCGTTCAGAACGCCGCGGGGCGCCACTTCAGCAGCCGCTTCTCGATTCGCGTCAGCAGATAGTCGGCGGCCAGCGCGACCACGGCCAGCACGATCATCGCCGCGAACACGCCGCTCGCGTTGAACGCGCCCTGGGCGGTGGAGATTAACAGCCCGATCCCTTGCTTGGAACCCAGGAATTCGCCGACCACCGCACCGACCAGCGCGAAGCCGAAGCTCACGTGCAGGCTCGCGAGAATCCAGCTCAGCGCGGACGGGATCACGACCGCCGTGGTGATCTGCCGGCGCGATGCGCCGAGGATCTGCGCGTTCGCGATCAGGTAGCGGTCGGCTTCGCGCACGCCCTGGAACGCGTTGCCGAACACGACGAAGAACACCATCACGACGGCCAGCGCGATCTTCGACGCCATCCCGAGGCCGAGCGCGATCACGAAGATCGAGCCGAGCACGACGCGCGGAATCGAGTTCGCGATCTGGATATAGAGGCCGAACACGTCGGCCATCAGCTTGTTGCGGCCGAGCACGATCCCGCAGATCACGCCGGCAACCGAGCCGATGATGAAGCCGATCCCGGTTTCCTCGAGCGTGACCCACACCTGCGTGAGCAGCGGGCCCTGCGACGTGCCGTTCACGAACCAGTCCTGGATCTGCTCGAAGATCAGCGACGGCATCGAGAAGAAGAACGGATCGATCCACTTCAGCCGTGCGGCGAGTTCCCACCCGCCCAGCACGATCACGAGCACGGCGATCCGCAGCGTGACGATCAGGTTGCGCCGGCGGCGCAGCCGGCGTTGCGCGGCGCGCTCGTCGTCCTCGAGCGTGGTCGCCGGAAGGGCGGTGGTGGGAAGCGTCATGTCGGTCATGCTCCTGTCCTTGCTGTTCTTGCCGTACGGCGTATGCGTCAGCCGATCTGCACTTCTTCGCGCAGGTCGTGCCAGATGTCCTTGGAAATTTCGATGAAGCGCGCGTCGTAGCGCACTTCCGACATGACGCGCGGGCGCGGCAGATCGATTTCGTACACGCGCTTGAGCGTCGCGGGGCGTGCGGTCAGCACGAATACGCGGTCGGCGAGCGCGATCGCTTCCTCGAGATCGTGCGTGACGAACACGACCGAGCCCTTGTTCGCTGACCATAGCTGCAGTAGCTCGTCCTGCATCAGCGTGCGCGTCTGCATGTCGAGCGCGGAGAACGGCTCGTCCATCAGCAGGATTTCCGGCTGGTTGATGAAGGTCTGCGCGAGCGCGACGCGCTTTCTCATCCCGCCGGAGAGCTGGTGCGGGTAGTGCTTCGTGAACTTGTCGAGGCCGACCTTGCGGATCCATTCCTCGGCCTGCGCATACGCGACGTCCTTCGAGCGGCCGCGGAACAGCGGGCCGGCCGCGACGTTGTCGATCACGTTGCGCCACGGGAACACCGCGTCGGCCTGGAACACGAAGCCGATGCGCGGGTCGATCCCGTCGACCGGGCGGCCCATCACGCGGACGTCGCCCGACACGGGCTTGAGCAGCCCGGTGATCAGGTTCAGCGTCGTCGACTTGCCGCAGCCGGTCGGGCCGACGATCGCGACGAATTCGCCGCGCGCGACGCTCATGCTGAAGTCGCGCAACGCGACGGTGGCCTTGCCTTCCGGCGAAATGAAGCGGCACGACACATTGCGAAACTCGATCGCCGGTGTGCTCGGAGAAACTGCCTGATTCATCGCATTCGTCCTGCGGGTGAGGAGAGCGCCGCGTGCTGCGGCGGCGCCGGGCCGGTCAACCGGGCCGGAACGGGGAACGCACGGCGGCGGGATCGCCGCCGCCGGCGTCGCTGCTTACTTCGCGTTCACGAAGTCGTTCGTGTACGTGCGCGCCAGGTCGATGTGCTTGCCCTTCACCGACGGATTGAACGCCGACAGCACCTTCAGCACCGTCGCCGGGCCGTCGGCCGGCATCTTCGCGTCGGCGGTGTACATCGGCAGCGACGCCTTCAGCGCGGCCACGTACAGCGCCTTGTCCTTCTGGTAGTCGGCCGGCATCTTCGCGGCGATTTCCTCGGCGCTGTGCGTGTGGATGAACTGCATCGTCTTCGCGAACGCGTGCGCGAGCTTGGTCGCCTCCGCCTTGTGCGCGTCGGCCCAGGCCGACTGCACGTACAGGCTCGCGGCCGGGTAGGTGCCGCCGAGCGCGGCGCGCGTGCCGTCGACGGTGCGCATGTCGACCAGCACCTTCGCATCGCCCATCTTCTCGAGCGCGGACACCGTCGGCTCGGTCGTCATCCCGGCGTCGATGCGGCTCTGCTTGATCGCGGCGATGAAGCTCGCGTCGGCGCCGACCGGCAGCATCGTGTACTGCGTCGACGGCACGCCGTGCGCCAGCGCGAGGTATTGGGTGAGGAAGCTCGTCGACGAGCCGAGGCCCGTCACGCCGAGCGTCTTGCCTTTCGCGTCGCCCATCGACTTGAACGTCGGCGCGGCCTTGGTCGACACCATCTCGACTTCGCCCGGCACCTGGCACAACACGGCGATCGCCTTCACGTCCTTGCCCTTGCTCTGCAGGTCGACCGTGTGGTCGTAGAAGCCGACGACGCCTTGCACGGCGCCCGCGAGCAGTTCGTTCTCGGCGTCGACGCCGGCCGGCTGCGACAGCAGCTCGACGTCGAGCCCTTCGGCCTTGAAGTTGCCGAGCTCCTGCGTGAGCCGCGCGGGCAGATAGATCAGCTTCGCGATCCCGCCGACCATGATCGTGATCTTGCCGCCGTCGTCGGCGAGAGCAGGGTGAGCGGCGAGCGCGCAGCTCAGGCTGGCTGCAACGGCGAGGGTGCGCAGGATGGGTCGCATGGGGTCGTCTCCGTTCGTTGTATTCATGGCGCGATGCTTGCTGCATCGTCACGACGAGTATAGGGAGGAGAAACCTTCTGCAACCTTTCGCGGGTTGGCTGAACCTTTAGGGGTTTTCCAGCAACGGAGGGCCGGAACGGGGTGACAGACGCCGAGGGAGGGTGAAAGGGGCCGGCCAGACGCCTAGCGCCACCCGATCAGCACACGCCCCATCGCATCGAGCCCCATGTCGAACAGATGCGACACGAACGGCACCAGGTTCGGCACCATCAGCTGCACGAGCAGCAGCCCGACCAGCATCGTCACCGGAAAACCGACCTGGAACACGCCGATCTGCGGCGCCGCGCGGTTCAGGATGCCGAGCGCGAGGTTCGCGATCAGCAGCGCCGCCACCACCGGCAGCGCGAGCAGCAGCCCCATCTCGAACACGGTCGCGCCGAACGCGGCGAGCGTGCGCCAGCCCGGCGCGTGCAGCAGGTCGCCCGACACCGGCAGCGACTGGAACGACGCGGCGAGCGCCGCGAACACTTGCAGGTGGCCGTCCACCGCGAGGAACGCGAGCATCGCGACCGCGTTCAAAAAGCGGCCCATCACCGGCGTCGCGCCGCTCGTATGCGGATCGAAGAAGGTCGCGAAGCCGAGGCCCATCGACAGCCCGATGAAGTCGCCGGCCGCCTCGACGGCCGCGAACACGAGCTGCATCGTGAAGCCCATCGCGACGCCGATCAGGAACTGCGTGACGAGGATCCAGATCCCCGGCGCGGAGAACACGGTGACGTCCGGCATCGCGCCGAGCGTCGGCGCGACGACCAGCGCCATGAACGCGGCCAGACCGATCTTCACGCGCACGGGCACCGCCGCGTGGCCGACCACGGGCGCGGTCGCGACGAGCGCGAGCATCCGCACGAACGGCCACAGGAACGCCGTGAGCCAGCCGTTGAGCTGCGCGTAGGTAACCGAGAACATCGCCGCCGGGTGCTGCGCGCCGCTCAGCCGGCGCCGAGCGTCGCGACGTGCAGCAGCGTCTGCCGCAGGTAGTCGAGCATCGTCGTCAGCATCCACGGGCCGGCGATCACGAGCGTCGCGGCAACCGCGAGCAGCTTCGGGATGAACGACAGCGTCGCTTCGTTGATCTGCGTCGCGGCCTGGAACAGACTCACGACGAGGCCGACCGCGAGCGCGACCAGCAGCAGCGGGGCCGCGAGCAGCAGGCCGACCATCATCGCCTGGTGCGCCAGCGTCATCACTTGTTCGGGCGTCATCGCGCGTGTTCCTCCGCTTACGTGAAGCTCTGCGCGAGCGAGCCGATCAGCAGCTGCCAGCCGTCGACCAGCACGAACAGCATCAGCTTGAACGGCAGCGACACGGTGGACGGCGACACCATCATCATCCCCATCGACATCAGCACGCTCGCGACAACCATGTCGATGATCAGGAACGGGATGAACACCGTGAAGCCGATCTGGAAGCCGGTCTTCAGCTCGCTCGTGACGAACGCGGGCACCAGCAGCGACAGCGGCACGTCCTCGGGGCCCTGCATCGGTGCGGCCTTCGAGATCTTCGCGAACAGCGCGAGATCGGTCTCGCGGGTCTGCTTCAGCATGAAGGTCTTGAACGGCGCGACGCCGCGCTGCACGGCCTGCTCCATCGGCATCGAGCCGTCGGAGAACGGCTTGTAGCCGTCGTTGTACGCACGGTCGAGCACCGGCGACATCACGAAGAAGGTGAGGAACATCGCGAGGCCGACGAGCACCTGGTTCGGCGGCGTCGTCGCGGTGCCGAGCGCCTGGCGCAGCAGCGACAACACGATGATGATGCGCGTGAAGCTCGTCATCATCAGCAGCATCGCCGGCAGGAACGACAGCATCGTGAGCAGCAGCATCGTCTGCACGCTCAGCGAATAGGTGGTGCCGCCGTGCGGGCCCGGGCTCGCGTTGAACGCGGGCAGGCCGTTCGCCTGCGCGTAGACAAGCGCGGGGGCGAGACAGAGGATCAGCACGGGCGCGATGCGCGCCGCGCGCCGCAGGATTGCGTGTTTCATCGGAATGCGAGGTCTGAAAAAGGGCGCGGCGCCATGTCAGCGGTCCTTGCCGCGACCGAGGCGTTTCGCGGCTTCGCTCGCGAGCGCGTCGCGAAACCGCGAGCCGAAGGTGCCGGGCAGGCCGGCGTCGGACGTATTGCCGCCGGCGGACGCGTCGGCCGAGGTCGAACCCGCGGTCGCGGCGGCCGCCGCCGCCGAACCGGCCGGCAGCGTATGCAGCAGGCGCACGTTGCCCGGCGCGACGCCGAGCACGAGCCAGGTGTCGCCGATCTCGACGATCGTCGCGCTTTCCTTCGCGCCGAGCCCGACGCTCGACACGACCTTCAGCGGGCCGCCGCGCCGCGCGGGCTGGAAGCCGAAGCGGCGCGCGAGCCATGCGCACGCGAACACGAGGCCGATCACGACCGCGAGCCCGACGAGCGTCTGCAGCACCGCGCCGATGCCGAGCGACGGCGCGGCCGAACCGACCGTCACGTTCGACGCGATCGAACCGGCGTGGTTGACCGCGTTCATGTCGGCGGCGCCGGCCGGCGCGCACGCGATCGCCGCGGCGACGGCAAGCGCCGTCGCGGAGATCGCGCCGCATGCGCGCTGGACGGGCATCACGATGTTCAACGATTCAGCTTCCGGATGCGTTCGGCCGGCGTGATGATGTCGGTCAGGCGAATGCCGAACTTGTCGTTGACGACCACGACCTCGCCCTGCGCGATCAGGCAGCCGTTCACGAGCACGTCCATCGGCTCGCCGGCCATGCCGTCGAGTTCGACGACCGACCCCTGCGCGAGCTGCAGCAGGTTGCGGATCGCGATCTTCGTGCGGCCGAGCTCCACGGTCATCTTGACCGGGATGTCGAGGATCATCTCGATGTCGTTGTGCGTCGAGCTCGCCGCGGCCTTCGACAGCGGCTGGAACACGCCGGCGCCCGTCGCACCCGCCTGCACCGGCTGCTCGTTCTGCTCGGCGAGCGCGGCCGCCCAGTCGTCCATGCCCGGATCTTCCTCTGCCGCGGCCGGCGCCTGCGCGTCGGCGACCGACGCCGCGAGGGCTGCATCGGCCATCGCCTGCATGTCGTCGTCGGGCGTCTGGTTCAGCTCACTCATATCCACCTTCCTTCATCGAATCGCTCGCGCCGATCATCTTCTGCACGCGCAACGCATATTGACCATTGAAAATTCCGTAGCCGCATTCCATCACCGGCACGCCGTCGACCTTCGCGGTGATCGTGTCCTCGATCTCCAGCGGCAGCACGTCGCCCGCGCGCAGGTTCAGGATCTTCTCGAACGTCGACGAGATCTCGGCCAGATTCGCGGTCAGCTCGACCTCGGCGGCCTGCACCTGCTGCGACAGCACGCGCACCCAGCGGCGGTCGACTTCGAGCGCCTCGCCCTGGATCGGCGAGCTGAGCACGTCGCGGATCGGCTCGATCATCGAGTACGGCATGCAGATGTGCAGCGTGCCGCCCGTCGGCCCGAATTCGATCGAGAACTGCGTGACGATCACGATCTCGTTCGGCGTCGCGACGTTCGCGAACTGCGTGTGCATTTCCGAGCGCACGAATTCGAACTGCAGCGGCCGCACGCTCTTCCACGCGCTCGCGTAGTGCTCGAACACGAGGTTCAGCAGCTTGCCGATGATCCGCTGCTCGGTGGCCGTGAAATCGCGGCCCTCGACGCGCGTGTGGAAGCGCCCGTCGCCGCCGAACAGGTTGTCGACGACGAAGAACACGAGGTTCGGGTCGAACACGAACAGCGACGTGCCGCGCAGCGGCTTCACGTGCACGAGGTTCAGGTTCGTCGGGATCGGCAGGTTGCGGGTGAACTCGCTGTACTTCTGCACCTTCACCTGGCTCACGGAGATTTCCGCCGTACGCCGCATGAAGTTGAAGATGCCGATCCGCAACAGGCGCGCGAAGCGGTCGTTGATGATCTCGAGGCCGGGCATCCGGCCGCGGACGATTCGCTCCTGCGTCGCGATGTTGTAGGGGCGGACGCCCGATGTGTCGCGCTGCTCGTCGACCGCATCGGTTTCGCCCGTGACGCCCTTGAGGAGGGCATCGACCTCCTCCTGGGACATGAACTCCTGGTGACCCATACGCGCTCCTTTCTCGGCCGCGTTACTGGACGACGAACTCGGTGAACAGGACGTCGTCGACCTTCGCGCGCTGGTTGCCCGGCTGCGTCGGCTGCTCGATCAGGTCCCGCAGCTCGTTCGCGAGCGAACGTTTGCCGTCCGGCGTCGCGAGTTCCTCTGGATGCTTGTTCGACAGCGCGAGCAGGATCCGGCTGCGGATTTCCGGCATCCGCGCGGTCAGTTGTTCCTGCGCCTTCGGGTCGGTGAGCTTCAGCGACAGGCCGACGCGCAGGTAGTGCTGCGCGCCGTCGTCGGACTGCAGGTTCACGGTCAGCGGGTCGAGCGCGAAAAACGCCGGCGCGGCAAGCGGCGCCGGCTCGGCGGGCGTGCTCGCATGGCCGACGCCTGCCTTGCCCAGGAACACGTACATGCCGCCGGCGGCGGCGGCGGCCGCGCCCAGCGCGATGACGGCGATGAGCGCGATGCGCTTGAACTTGCCGGATGAAGCCGGCTTGTCGGCGGTCGGGGTTGCGGTCGTGGCCATGTGAATGCGTGCGTGATGTCTCGTAGCATGCATTGTTCGGCATCCGGGCCGAGGCCGATGGGCGGAAAAGAGGGGGGAATTGCGGCTATCTCAGCCGATTGTCCCGATGCTCGGCCGGGTGTCGGCTCGATGCCGGGCAGCAACGGCGGGGAAAACGAGAGGTGGGGCGGAGCGCCGGCGGGAGTGGGCCGTCAGACGGAGCGAGCGGGCAGAACGGCTGGGCGGGCGGTTGCCGCCGCCCCGTGCATCGTCAGATCGGCAATAGCGACAGCAGCGGCGCGATCAGCACCATCGCGACGCCCGCGCTCATCATCGTCAGGCTCGACACGACGCCTTCCTCGCTGCCGATCTCGCGCGCCTTCGCCGTGCCCACGCCGTGGGCGGCCGCCCCGAACAGCGCGCCGCGCGCGAGCCGCGTGCGCATCGGCACGAGCGCCAGCACCAGTTCGCCGAGCAGCATCCCGCAGATGCCGGTCGCGATCACGAAGAGCGCCGTGAGATCCTTCGGCGCGTGGATCTTGTCCGACACGGCGAGCGCGAACGGCGTCGACACCGAGCGCGTCATCAGCGAGCGCTGAAGCTCGGGCGACAGGTGCAACAGCTTCGCGAGCAGCAGCGACCCGCATACGCCCGCGGAGATCCCGACCGCGACGCCGACCGACAGCGACAGCCAGTGGCGGCGGATCAGCTCGCGATACTCGTAGATCGGCACCGCGAACGCGATCGTCGCCGGGCCGAGCAGCCACATCAGCCAGCGCGTGTCGCGGAAATAGACCGAATACGGGATGCCGGTCAGCAGCACGAGCAGCACCAGCACGCCCGGCACGAACACGAGCGGCGAGAACAGCAGCGTCTTCTTGTACGCATAGAGCCGCTTCGACGCGAAATAGAGCACGACCGTCAGCACGAAACAGCCGACGGAGATCGCGGTATTCACGCGGTCGGCGGGCAGGGTCGAAAGCGCGGCGAGCATGGGCGGCTCCAGCTCAGTGAGCGACGGCGCTCAGGCGCGTACGGCGGCGCTCGGCGAAGACGCGCTGCGCGGCGAGCCGACGTTCGAGCTTCGCGGCGAGATCGACCGCCACGGCCACCGCGACCATCACGAACGCGGTGCCGGCGAGCATCACCAGCGCGATGCGCCAGCCGTCCTCGCGGAACAGCCCGCCGTACTGCACGGCCGCGACGGCGGCCGGCACGAAGAACAGCAGCATGTCGGACAGCAGCCAGTTTGCGCCGTCCTTCACCCATGCCGGTGCGACGCGGCCCGAGAACAGCAGCGCGAGCAGCACCGCGAGGCCGATCACGCCGGACGGAATCGGCAGCCCCATCTTGCGCACGGCCCAGTCGACCGCCATCCACAGCACGCCGAGCGCGGTGGCCTGCAGCACGATCCGGCCCGTGTGCGCGAGGTTGCCCGACGCGGCAGGGCGGGCGGCGGCAGTGGCGGTCGGCTTGTTCATGACGGGCTCCATCCAGATGTTTCGGTCGATGGCGTCAGTATAGGGTTTCCCCTAACCATAAATAAAATGACTTGTCTCTATCCTTGTCATTCCAATTCGGAATTCGTTTTGATGTTGCCGCACCAATGTGGGGAGTGATCGATGGAATTGCGCGCGCTGCGGTACTTCGTCGAGGTGGTTCGCCAGCAGAGCTTCACCGCGGCGGCCGACAAGCTGTTCGTCACGCAGCCGACCATCAGCAAGATGGTGAAGGCGCTGGAAGACGAGATCGGCTCGCCGCTCCTGCTGCGCGACGGCCGGCAGATGGTGCTGACCGACGCCGGGCGGATCGTGTTCCAGCGCGGCCAGGACGTGCTCGCCGCGCAGGCGCAGCTGCAATCGGAGCTGAACGATCTCGGCACGCTCGGACGCGGCGAGCTGACCATCGGCGTTCCGCCGCTCGGCGGTTCGCTGTTCACGCCGATCATCGCCGCCTACAAGCAGCGCTATCCGAACATCGAGCTGAAGCTGTTCGAGCAGGGCGCGCGGATGATCGAGGCCGCGCTGATGTCGGGCGAGCTGGAGCTCGGCGGGCTGCTCGAGCCCGTCGATCCCGGCACGTTCGAGCGGCTGCCGATGGTGCGTGCGCCGCTGTGGCTCGTCGCGCCGCGCGAGTCGCGCTGGGAGGAGCACGCGGCCGTGCCGCTCGCGGATCTCGCGCGCGAATCGTTCGTGTTCTATGCAGAAAGCCTCGCGCTGCACGATGCGGTGCTCGATGCGTGCCGGCAGACCGGCTTCACGCCGTCGATCGTGAGCCGCAGCGGCCACTGGGATTTCATGGCCGCGCTCGTGCATGCGGGCGTCGGCATCGCGCTGTTGCCCGAGCCGTATTGCCGGCGGCTCGACGCGGGCCAGTTCACGTGCCGGCCGATCGTCGAGCCGGAAATCACGTGGGCGATCGCGCTCGGCTGGCTGAAGAAAGGCTACCTGTCGCACGCGGCGCGGGCGTGGCTCGACGTCGCGCGGGCGACGCTGCCGCTCGCGCCGGGCGACGATCTCGCGTTTGGCGGATTGCGGGCGCGGGAATGAAGGGTGGCGCCCTGGCTCGGCGCGATCAGACGTGCCGAATCGGGCCCGGATACCGGGCAACCGTATGGTCGTGCGTGAGCAACGTGACGCCTTCCGAAATCGCCTGAGCAATCAGGAGCCGGTCGAACGGATCGCGATGCACTGCCGGCAGTTGTTCGACTGCGAGAACATGCGCGCTCGCGATCGGCAATTCGACGTAGCCGGCGTCGAGGAGATTGCGACGCAGCACGTGCGGATCGACCTGAAAATCGTCGCGGTCGAGCCCGCGCTTGATCACGATCTCCCAGAGACTGGCGACGCTGAACAACAGGGTATGGGCGGGATCCTCGATGAGCGTACGGGCACCATCCGGCAATTCGGTCGCGTCCGCCGCCGCCCAAAGAATCAGGTGCGTGTCGAGCAGCAGTTTCACGCGTCGCCCTCGAACAGCTTCCGGATGGCCTCGTCACCCATCGTGTCGAAGTCGGCCGGCACCACGATCTGCCCCTTCATGAAGCCGATCCTGGGCGGCCGGGTCGCCTCGGGCGCATCGATCGGCACAACCTTGACGAGCGGCTTGCCGGCCTTCGCGATCACGAAGGGTTCACCCGCGTGAACTGCCTCGTCGATCAGACGCGACAGGTTCGTCTTCGCGTCATGCATGTTGTAGGTCTGCATGGCCATCCCTCAAATAAACTAAGTTTAATACAACATTAGCTTAGTTCATATGGTGCATGTCCGCAACACCGCGGTCGCCTGCCGACAGGCCTGGCCGCGCCCGACCGTCAATGCCCCATCGCCGGCCCCGCGCCCTTCTTCGGCTTCGTGATCCACACGAGCGCCGCGAGCGCGATGAACATCACCGCCGACAGGTGGAAGAAGTCGTTGGTCGCCATCATGAAGCCCTGCTGCGTGACGAGCTGATTGAGTTGCGCATTGGCCGTCTGCCCGACGATGCCGAGCTGCGCGAGCGCGCCCTGGTAGTCGGTCGTGTTCTGCGCGTAGACGCTCACCGACTCCGACAGCCGCGCATGATGGTAGATCGCGTCGTTCTCCCAGAACGTCGAGCTGGCCGCGGTGCCGATCGCGCCGGACAGCGTGCGCAGGAAATTCGACAGCCCCGACGCGCTCGCGAGCCGCTCGTCGGAGATGCTCGACAGCGTGATCGTCGTCATCGGCACGAAGAAGCACGCGACGCCGATGCCCTGCACGAGCCGCGGCAGGATCACGTGGTTGAACGGCACGTCGAGCGTGAACGTCGCGTTCCACAGCGACACGCCCGCGAACACGATGAACGCGAAGCTCGCGACCATCCGCAGGTCGAGCCGGTGCATGTTGCGGCCGATCAGCGGCGACAGCACGAGCGCGAGCAGCCCGACCGGCGCGGTCGCGAGGCCGGCCTTGCCGGCCGTGTAGCCCATCACGGTCTGCAGCCACAGCGGGAAGATCACGACCGAGCCGAAGAACGCCATGAAGCCGAACGAGATGATCAGCGCGCCGAGCGCGAAGTTGCGGTCCTTGAAGAGCGTGAGGTCGACCACCGGCTCCTTCTCGGTCGCCTCCCACACGAGCATGAACGCGAGCGACACGACCGCGATCAGCGCGAGCGCGACGATGAACGACGAGTTGAACCAGTCGCGGTCCTTGCCGAGGTCGAGCATCATCTGCAGGCACGACACGCCGATCACGAGCAGCGCGAGGCCGATCGCGTCGATCCGCTGTTTCGACGTCTTCGTTTCGCGACCGCGCAGCAGGAAGTACGCGCAGGTCGCCGAGAACACGCCGATCGGCAGGTTGATGTAGAAGATCCACGGCCACGTGTAGTTGTCGCTGATCCAGCCGCCCAGTAACGGACCGAAGATCGGCGCGACGATCACCGTCATCGCCCATAGCCCGAGCGCGAGCCCGCGTTTCGCGGGCGGGTAGCTGCGCATCAGGATCGTCTGCGACAGCGGCACCATCGGCCCCGACACGAGGCCCTGCAGCAGCCGGAACGCGATCAGCGTCTCGAAATTGGTCGCGAGGCCGCACAGCGCCGACGCGATCGTGAACGCGAGCACCGACATCGTGAACAGCCGCACCTCGCCGACCCGGCGCGCGAGCCAGCCGGTCAGCGGCACCGCGATCGCGGACGCGACCGAGTACGACGAAATCACCCACGTGCCTTCGCTCGTCGCGACGCCGAGGCTGCCCGAGATGGTCGGCACCGCGACGTTCGCGATCGACGTGTCGAGCACTTCCATGAAGGTGCCGAGCGCAAGCCCGACGGTCAGCAGCGCGAGCGCGCCGCCGGTCAGCGGCGCGGGTTCGGCAGCGGGGGAGGGGGCGGATGCCGTGGTGGCGGACATCGGAATCTCCTAGACGCGGCGCGCGCGACGCGCCGGCACAACGCACGGACGCGCGATGCAGCGCGGCCCGGCCGGGTGGAATGAAAAAGGGAAAAAGCGGAGCGCGTGCCTCGTCATTTTCTGCCCAGACAGAGAAATAAGCGAATGTTTAACTTGGACATGAGGGGGCTCCGCGCGCATCAGCAGTCGGGTTCGTCGGGCTTCGGGCAGCCGGTCGAACCGAGCCCGTTGGCGATGAAGCGCTGCAGCAGGCCGGTGAGCGTCGCGAGTTCGTCGGCCGAGAAGCCTTCGAGCTGCGCATTGAGCACGGTCGCGACCAGCGACGGCAACGCGCGGGCGGCTTCGACGCCGCGCTCGGTCAGCGTCAGCTCGATCATCCGGCGATCCTGCTCGCTGCGCGTGCGGGCGATCAGCCCCTTGCGTTCGAGCCGGTCGAGCATGCGCGTCATCGAACCGCTGTCGTACGACATCTTGCGCGACAGTTCGAACGGCGTGCGTGCGTAGCCGCGCGACAGCAGCAGGATCACGCCGATCTGCTGCGCGGTGAGGTCGAGCGGCTCGAGCGCGCGATCCATCCGCTCGACGAGCGCCTGCTTCGCCTTCGACAGGTAATAGCCGAGGCTCGTTTCCAGCGCGATGTTCTCGGGATCGTAGAGGCCGCCGGTCATACGATTGCGCGCGCAGCAATAGTGCGTTTCGGGTTAAAACGCGTCCAGTATCTTGAAAAATGATTGCTTAGTCAATATTATTTGAGTCAACCAGTTACGACGTGCATGTTGCACTGCCGGAGACTATGTTCTGACCGATTGGCCCGCGCTGCCGGGCACCCGAGGATGTTCGCGATGCTGTTCCTGAAAAATGCCGCCGGCGCGCTGCGCCGCAACCTGAGCGATACCGCTCATCATGTGTTTTCCGGGCCGCACCGCGGCTGGAAAATCGCGCTGTACGTGACGATGCTGGTCGTGCCTGGCGGCTCGCTCGCGGCGCTCGGGTTCGCGTGGTTCGATCATCGCCGGCAGCGCAACGCGAAGGGCGGCGTCCGCCGCACGAGCCAGCCGGCCGCGACGGAGCCGTCGACATGGCGGGCCGCCGAACCCGTCGCGGCGCCCGTGCGCTGCCACTGACGCCGCACCGCCTGCGCGCGCCACACCATCCGGCCTGATCGCCGGCCGCGTCACGCGCGGCCGGCGTCATCCCCCCGTTCGCACGCCCGTTTTCCCGCAAGCAAGCCGTAATGGCCGGTAAACCGGCCGGTCGCGCCGGTAACACATCCGGCCCGCCGCGCACCGTACCCTTAGGGCTGCGCAGCTTTCCCGCCGTCAGTTACCATTTGTCCGCCAGCGGCATGACGACCGCACCGCGCGGCGCCGCCCGCCGGTCGCCGCGCCCAGACAGGAAAACCACCATGCCGTACACCTCACTCCCGCGCGCCGTTCGCCCGCTGAGCGCCGCCGTCGCCATTGCGACGGCCGTGCTGCTCGCCGGCTGCGCCGTCGGGCCCGACTATCACCGGCCCGACACGTCGATCCCCGCCGCCTTCAAGGAAGCGCCGGCCGGCTGGAAAGTCGCGCAGCCCGCCGATCGCGCCGACCGCGGCGCGTGGTGGACGGTCTACGGCGACCCGCAGCTCGATGCGCTGATCGGCAAACTCAACGCGTCGAACCAGACCATCGCGCAATCGGCGGCCGCCTACCGGCAGGCGCGCGCGCTCGTCACCGAGGCGCGCGCCGCGTATTTCCCGACCGTCGGGCTGACCGCATCGGGCTCGCGCGCGCGGACGCCGCGCACCTCGCTGTCGTCGGGCTCGTCGTCGAATTTCGGCAGCGGGTCGACGGGGTCGATCAACAACAGCTACAGCGTCGGCCTCGACGCCAGTTGGGAACCCGATCTGTGGGGCAAGGTGAGCCGCACCGTCAGCGCGCAGCGCGCCGGCGAAGCGGCCGCCGCGGCCGATCTCGCGAACGCGCGGCTGTCGCAGCAGGCGCTGCTCGCGCAAACCTATTTCCAGTTGCGCACGTCCGATGCGCTGCAAAAGCTGCTCGACGACACCGTGAAGTCGTACGAACGGTCGCTGCAGCTCACGCAGAACCAGTACGCGCAGGGCGTCGCCGCGCGTGCGGACGTGATCCAGGCGCAGACGCAGTTGCAGAGCGCGCAGGCCGCGCAGATCGACAATGGCGTCGCCCGCGCGCAGTACGAGCATGCGATCGCGACGCTGATCGGCGAACCGGCGTCGACCTTCTCGCTGCCGCCGAACCCGCTCGCGGCCGAGCCGCCGATCACGCCGGTCGACGTGCCGTCCGCGATCCTCGAGCGCCGGCCCGACATCGCGGCGGCCGAGCGCCGCGCGGCGGCCGCGAACGAGCAGATCGGCGTCGCGATCGCCGCGTTCTTCCCCACGCTCACGCTGTCGGCCACCGGCGGCTTCCAGAGTTCGGTGTGGTCGCAGCTGTTCACGTTGCCGGCGCGCTTCTGGACGGTCGGCCCGCAGCTCGCGGCCACGCTGTTCGACGCGGGTCTGCGCGCCGCGCAGACCGACGCCGCGCGCGCGACCTACGATCAGGACGTCGCCGCCTATCGCCTCGCGGTGCTCACCGCGTTCCAGGACGTCGAGGACAACCTCGCGTCGCAGCGCATTCTCGCGCAGGAAATCGACGTGCAGCGGCAGGCCGTCGACAGCGCCGAGCACTCGCTCGCGATCGTCACGAACCAGTACAAGGCCGGCACGGTCGCCTACCTGAACGTGCTGACCGCGCAGACCACCGCGTTCACCGCCCAGCAGAAGCTCGCGACGATCGCCGGCCAGCGGATGGTGTCGTCGGTCGGGCTCGTGAAGGCACTCGGCGGCGGCTGGAACGTATCGGAGATGGCGCGCGAGAACGGCGACATGGCCGCGCCGGCGCCTTTGCCGGCGTCCGGTGCGGCCGCGCCCGCGGCCACCGTACCGTCGGCCGCCGCGCAGCTCGCGCAGAAGTAGGAAGGGAAGCGGGCGACGCGCGCGTTCAGCGCTGCGCGTCGCCGAAGATCAGCGACACCTGGTTGTTGCCGATCGGGTGCCCAAGCAGGTTCAGCAGCCCGGCGAGGTTCGCCTGCTGCTCGGGCGCCGCATGCGCGGTCCCGCGGAATGCGCCCTGGCCAGGGCCGAAGCTGCCGTGCCCGTCGAGGAACAGCGGGCCCTGCGTCGTCGATAGATCGAGATCGGCGCCCACACCCTTCGCCTGCAATACCGCCCGGTACGAACCGAGCGGTTTCACGCGCGACACGCGCGAACTCATCGAATCGATCGTCACCGTCAACTGGCCGAACGCGTTGTTGCCGAACAGCCGCCAGTCGCTCCAGCCGAGCCGCACGTCGCCCTGCAGGTCGAGCGTGTTGAACGGCGTGCCGAGCCCCGCGAGCAGCGATGCGGGCACGGCCATCGTGCCCGCCGACAGCACCGCGCCGCGCCACGTCGCATCGAGCGTGACCGCATCGGGCATCGCTTCCGTCTGCCGCATGCGCATCTGCACGCGTCCGGTCAGCAGCGGCCAGAAGCGCGTGGTCCATTCGACCCGGCCCGGCAGCAGCGTCGCCGCGCTCTGATCGGCGCCGGGCGCGAGCATCAGCGTGCCCGAGCCGTGCCACAGCGACCCGTCCGGATCGACGAGGTTCACGTGGCCGCCGGTCGCCCGCGCGAACTGCGGCGCGATCCATGCGGCCGGCGCGAGCGCGACGAGCGTCACCGCCGTCGCCAGGCCGCCCGCCAGCACCCACGGCAACACGGCGACGAGCCACCTTGCCCACGGCCGCATCGGCCGGCCTTCGTTTGCGTCATCCACTGCCGTCATCTATTTCTGGACGGAAGGTTGCATCACGGCCGTCAGGTCCACCTGGCCGTCGTCCTTCAGCGCCGTGGCGTGCGCTTCGCCGACCTGCACCTTGAACTGCCGGCGCGCATCGTCGAGCCACTGGGTCCATGCCGGGAACGACACGTTCTTCATCTGGATCTGCACGCCGTTGCCGACGATCTGCACCTGCGCGCCCTGCAACCCGTGATCGGACAGCGACGCGGTGAGCGCGTCCTTCAGCGCGAGACCGGTCGGCGCGACACCCTGCGCGGCGGCCGTCAGCGACTTCGCCTCGTTCGCCTGCGCGGTCATCTGCGCGAGTTCGTGACGCATCGTCGGCAGTTCGCGCTGGATCCGCGCGCGGCCTTCCTGAGCGGGCGACCACAGCACCGAATACGCGATCGTGACCGCCAGCACGGCGCCGCCCCAGCCGAGCAGCGTCTTCTCGCGCGGCGAGCGCTCGCCCCAGAACTGGGCCAGCGTCTGGTTCAGTTGTTCGGTTTTCATGAGCGGCTCCGGATCGTCCATTTGCCCGTGTTGCTGTCGACTTCGCCGGACAGTCCGTTACGCGCGAGGCGCTGCGTGAAATCGGGATCGACCTTGACCTCCGGCTTGAAGCCGACGTCGAGCCGCCGGTCGTGATAGTCGAGCGATGCGATGCCGTTCAGCGGCAGCGCGCCCATCGAGCGCGACAAGCCGCTCGACAGCGCGAGGAAATCGTTCGGCGACAGCTCGCCGGCCGCGAGGCGCAACTGGTCGAGCTGACGCTGCATCTGCGCGGGCGGGTCGAGCACGGTGGTCGTCTTCGGGAACGCGGACAGCAGCGTCTCGGTGATCTGCGCGGACAGCGCATCGCGCTCGCGCGACAGCTTCCACCAGTGCAGGTTCATCCCGATCACCGCGACGCCGAGCGTCGCCGCGGCAAGCGCGATCGGCACGCGCAGACGCTTCACCGTCGCGCGGTCGAAGCGCCACGGCTGCGATTCGAATTCGAACTGGCACAGATCGAATGGCTCGGTCAGCGCCCGGCGCGCGAACGTGTCGAACGACAGCGGCGCGGCGCCCGGCAGCAGCGGACCGTCGGTGCGGCTGACCGACGCGAGCCGCGGCTCCGCGCCCGGTTCGCCGAGTTCGTACAGTTCGATGTCGCCGCCGCCGGCGAGCGCGGCCAGCGTGCCGGCCGCGCGCGACGCGGGCGCCGCGAAACCTTCGCCGAGCGCGCCGCGCGCGACCGCCAGCTCGAGGCGCGGCGCACCGGCCGCCGCCGGCAGCGCGCCGGCTTCGACGAGCACCGGTTCGACCGCCGTCGCAAGCCCGAGCACCGCGGCGACCGTCGCCGGGCGGGCAGGCGGCGCGGCCACGGCCGCGACCGCGGCAAGCGGGGCGGCGTCGATGGCCTCGCCGTCGGCCAGCACGGCGGATGCCGCTTCGGCCGGCGCGCGCGGCGCCGGCAGGCAGCGGGTCGCGGGCACCGCGCTCAGGTGCCGGTGGCCGGCCGCCGCGAACGCATCGCAGATCGTGCGGAACCACGCGCGATCGACGACGGCCAGCACGCGGCGCCCGTCGGGCAGCGCGGCCGGGTCGAGCGCGATGTGGCAGCCGAGCGGATCCTGGATCAGCTGATCCTCGACGATGTTGGGCAGCGCCTGGCGCAGCTTCGGCCCCTTCAGCGGCGGCACGGTCGCGGCCAGCAGCAGCACGTCGCGCGCGGCGACGATCAGCACCGTCGCGCTCGCCCGCGGCAGCAGCGCCAGCGCCGCGCGGCCCGCGCGCTGCACCTGGCCGGCCTTGTCGACGAGCGTGAACGGCAGCTCGGGCCACTGCCATTCCTGCAACGGCACGGCAGGCTCGCGCGGCGGCAAAGAAACAATCAACGTGCTCACAAGAGCTCCTCTCCCGATTGGCGTCGTTATAGCTGGTCGCGGATACGCACGACCCGCGTCGAGTGCGTGGTCGGATCACGATACACGAGCGAGGTGCGGTCGACCTCCGCGCGTTCGTGCTGGATCCGGCCATGCACGATGAAATAGCTCGAATTGACGTCGACGAGGCTCGAGTCGATCGTCACGTTCGGCGGCGCGCCGGCGCCGCGCAGCGCGAGCTGCACGTCGCCGACGTTCCGGAAAAACACGGTCTCGCGGCGCGACACGAGCGCCTGCGCGGACGACACGCTCATCCCCGGCACCAGCGCCGCGATCACTTCGGCCGGCGCGGTGTTCATGTTCACGGGCGTCGTGGTCGGCAGCACGGTGACGAACGGGCGCAGCCGCGCGACCATCTCGGGCGTCACGCCGTCGACGTCGAGCAGGCTGTCGACGCGCGTCATCATCAGCGGCGCGGGCCCGCGGTCCCCGCCGGACATCCCGGGATCGTCGGTGAAGCCGCTGCCCTGCATGTCGCCGCTCGTCACCGGGGCGGTCGCGGCGTTCGCGGCGGTCCCGCCGCCGCCGGGCAGGTTCGGCATCTGGAACCGCGTGGCCGAATGCAGCAGGCCCGCCCGCACCTGCAGCGCGATGCGCTTCGCGAACGCGCTGTCGTAGCCGAGCGTCGTCAGCAGGCGCTGGAACGCCTGCATCTGCGTGACGTTCAACTGCAGCACGCCGGGCGCCGGCGACGACACGAGGTTGCGCAGGTTGAACTTCGCCTGCGCGTCCTCGATCGAGCCGGAGATATAGGTGTCTTCGCCGCCGCTGTCGTTGGGCGCGCCGATCCGGCCGAGGAAATCCGACAGTTTCGTCTTCGCGATCGGTACGCCCCAGATCCCGCCGAGATACGTGATGCCGGGCGCCGTGTCGCCTTCGGAGCGCAGGATCATCCGGGTCCAGTCGAGCGCGCCGCGCGCAACCCACTGCGCCTGCGCGATCGTGCGCTGGTTCTCGATGCGGCGGATCTGCACCTGCTGGCGCCACAGCATCCCCGATACCAGGATCGCCGACAGCGCGACCACGAGCAGCGCGGTGATGATCGCGGCGCCGCGCTGGCGGCGTGCAGGCATTCGGCGGGCAGGGCGCGCACGCATCGTCATTCCCCGACGAGGAAGATGCGCGTGACCGGCACGCGCAGCGACGTCGCGCCGATGCTGACCTGCAGCCCGGTCACCGCGCGCGCGGGCGGCGCGTTGCCGATCTGCGGCACCTTGAGCGCGTCGTTGTTCTGCGCGAGCGCTTCGTCGGCCGTCTGCAGGTTGGTGGTCCAGCCCACGCGCGGCACGTACAGCTTCGCGTCGATCGCGCCGACACCGCCCATCAGCGCGACCCAGCTCCAGCCTTCGACGCTGCTGTCCTTCAGCAGGGTGCGCAGCCGGTTCGTGTCGTCGATCGGCGGCGATGCATAGCGCACGACGCGGCCGCCGGCGATCCGGTAGCGGACCACCTGCAGCCGCGGCGCGACGCCCGGCACGTCGAGTTCGCGCACGATCTGCAGCGTATTGCCGGCGACGCCGATCGCCGGCTGGCCGGCCTCGTCGTCGGTCGCGGCGAGCCGCGCGTCGATGCGCATCTGGTCGAACATCTGCGCGAACACGCGCTCGTCTTCCATGGCGGACGCGACCTTGTCGCGACCGCGCATGATCTGGTCGAGCCCGCGCCACGCGAGGATCGCGACCACCGCGAGAATCGCGATCGCGATCATCAGCTCGATCAGCGTGAAGCCGCGGGCCGGGCGGGCCGGGGGGGCCGGGGGGGCGGATGGGCGGCGCATCGGCGCGTCAGAGCGGACGGCTGGTTTCATTCGCGACCACCGTCACCATCTGCGCGAGCACGCCGGCGTGGCCGGGCATGCTCACCGAAATCCGCACGCGCCGGAACACCGGGTTCGGTGTCGTGCTCACGCGCTGCGTGCAGACGAGCTGCACGTTGCCTTGCGGGCAGTCGAAACTCTGCTCGCCGACCTCCGGCCACGCATGCGTGAGGCGCAACTGCGCGAGCGCGTTGTCGGCGCTCCAGCCGGCGAGCAGCCGGCGATGCAGGTCGGACGCGTTGGTCGCCATCGTGCCGACCGCGCGGATCGACGCGGCGAGCGCAACCGCGATGATCGCGAGCGCGACCAGCACCTCGATCATCGTGAAGCCGCGGGATGAAGAAACGGGGAAGGGCAGGCGACGACGCATCGTCATTGCACCTCGTAGCGGCCGTTGCCGGTGCCGACGATCGTCGCGCTGCCGGCGGCCGAATGCAGCGTCACGCGCACCGGCGTGTCGATGCTCTCGGTGCCGAACACGACGCGGTTCGCGTGCGTGTCCGACCTCGGGTAATCGATGTCGGCGCCGGTGACGCCGCCGTCCCAGTCGCGCGGGCGCAGCAGGTCGTCGCACAGCGTGCGCCAGCCGTCGGGCGAACTCACGTCGAAACGGAAACCGTGCGCGGTCGGCTGCCACGCGATCGGCCGCGCGCGCACCTGCGCTTCGTCGCCGGCCGTCTCGAACAGCAGCGCGATGCGCTGCGCTTCCTCGCGCAGGTCGGTGCGCGGATTGCGCGTCAGCGACAGCGACGCGAGCGACACGAGCAGCCCCGCGATCACGAGCACGACCAGCATTTCGAGCAGCGTGAAGCCGCGCGCGCGACGCCGCGCCGCGCCGCGCTTCGTCAAGCCGCCATCGGCACCGGCCGGTACGGACGGCACCGCACCGCGACGCACACGGCAGTCGCGGCCGCAGCGGAAAGTCGTGCGCATGGCGAGCATGAAGAGCGGCAATGAAACGTCGGGGCGATCAGCGTCGGCTTATTGCCACGAGCCGATGTCGGAGTCGTTGCTCTCTCCGCCTTCCTTGCCGTCGGCGCCGTAGCTGAACACGTCGATCTCGCCGTGCACGCCCGGGTTCAGGTACTTGTACCCGTTGCCCCACGGGTCGTTCGGCAGGCGCTCGAGATAGCCGCCATCCTTCCAGTTGTTCGGGATCGGGTCGGTGGTCGGCTTCTGGATCAGCGCATTCAGGCCCTGCTCCTGGGTCGGATAGCGGCCGTTGTCCAGACGGTACAGCTTGAGCGCCTGCATGATCGTGCCGATGTCCTGCTTCGCGGCGATGCGGCGCGCCTCGTCCGGGCGGCTCATGATCTTCGGCACGATCAGCGCCGCCAGGATCCCGAGGATTGCGACCACCACCATGATCTCGATCAGCGTGAAACCGCGCTGACGACGCACGGCCGCGTTGCGGCGAGTGATCCACGTTTGCATGACTGACTACCTCTTTCCAAAAAATGTCGTCGATTGAGTGACGCACCCGGCGCACCGGACGATTGCCTGACAGCAACCTTCCGGACCGGCGGGCGCGGAGCACGCATTGTAAGGCGCGCATCGCCGAGGGCTTTCACCCAACGCAAATTTCATATACATCCGTACAATAGCGCGCATGAACGCGCTCTCGATCCGGATCCTTTCCCTCGCCCTCTTCGCGGGTTTGTGCGCGACGGCCACCTACTGGGTCGTCACGCTGTCGGCCCGCGAAGCGCCGCTGCCCGCCGCCGCCGCGCGGCTGCCGATCCGCACCGAGGACGCCGCCGCGCTCTTCGGCGGTCAGCTCGACAAGAGTCCCGTCCAGGACATCCACCTGTTCGGCATTCTCGCGCTCGATCACGGCGGCGCGGCGATCGTCGGCGTCGGCGGCGAACCGCCGCGCGCCGTGTCGCTCGGCGCGGACGTCACGCCCGGCGCGAAGCTCGCCGAAGTACGCCCGCGCTCGATCATCGTCGACCGCAACGGCGCCCGCGCCGAAGTCCAGCTCCCGGCCAACACGCCGTCCCCCGCGATCTACATGCGCTGAACGGCGGCGGCCCGGCACGCGGGCCGTCGCGTCACTGCACCATGTTGTTCAGCTCGATGATCGGCAGCATCACGGCCAGCACGATCACGAGCACGATGCCGCCCATCGCGAGGATCAACAGCGGCTCCAGCAGGCTCGTCAGGAACATCGTGCGGCGTTCGAGCTCGCGCGCTTCGCCTTCAGCCGCGCGATCCAGCATCGTCGTCACGTCGCCCGTCGCTTCGCCCGAACGAATCAGGTGCACGAGCACCGGCGGAAACGTCTTCACGTTGTTCAGCGCGCGCGACAGCGCGGAGCCCTCGCGCACGCGCACGATCGCGTCGTCGATGTTCGCGCGCATCGCGCGGTTCGACAGCGTCTCGCCGGCCGCCTGCAACGCGCGCAGGATCGGCACGCCGGCCGCGGTGAGAATGCCGAGCGTGCTCGCGAAGCGCACCGTGTTGTAGCCGCGCACGAGCTTGCCCGCGAGCGGCGCGGTCAGCACCCAGCGATCGAATGCGAGCCGCGGCCCGGCGCGCGACAGCGTCGCCTTCACGAACCACACGACGAGCGCGACCGCGATCAGGATCGCCCACCACCAGTGCCGCACGAATTCCGACAGCGCCATCATCACGACCGTGAGGATCGGCAACTGCTGCTTCGTGCTCGCGAACACGTTGACGACCTGCGGCACGACATAGCTCAGCAGGAACGTGACGATGCCGAACGCGATCAGCGTGACGATGCCCGGATACGTGAACGCCAGCAGGATCTTCTGCTTCAGCGCATTGCTCTGCTCGATGTAGTCGGCGAGGCGCGACAGCACGATGCCGAGCTTGCCGGTATGCTCGCCGGCCGCGACCAGCGCGCGATAGATTTCCGGAAAATCGCGCGGATGCTGACCCAGCGCATTCGCGAGCGAATGGCCGCCGAGCACTTCCGCGCGGATCGCGGCCATCAGTTCGCGGATGTAGTCGCGCTCGGCCTGCTCGGTCAGCACGCCGAGCGCCTCGTCGAGCGGCAGCCCCGCGATCAGCAGGCTCGCGAGCTGGCGCGTGAGGATCGCCTGTTCGCGCTGCGACAGCTTGCGGCCGAACGCGAGCCGCTGCGAACGCGCGCCGCGCTTCGCGCTCGCGGCCGGCTCGACGGCGAGCGGGGTGAGCCCCTGCGTGCGCAGCTGGCCGCGCGCGGCGCGCGCGCTGTCGGCATCGATCACGCCTTTCTGCGCGCGTCCCGCCGAATCGATGGCTTCGAAACGGAATGCCGGCATCGCGCTATGCGCCTCCCGTCACGCGCAGCACTTCCTCGAGCGACGTCGCCCCCGACGCGAGCCAGCGCTCGGCGTCGTCGCGCAGCGTGCGCATCCCTTCCGCGCGGCCGGCGGCCAGAATCTCGGCATCGGCCGCATTGCGGTGAATCAGCGCGCGGATCGAATCGTCGACCAGCAGCAATTCGTAGACGCCGCGCCGGCCCGAGTAGCCCGAATGCCCGCACTTGTCGCAGCCGACCGGATGCCACACGGTGCGGCCTTCCTCGTGCCGCTCTTCCTTGCAGACCGGGCAGAGCTGGCGCACGAGGCGCTGCGCGAGCACGCCGAGCAGCGACGACGCGAGCAGGTACGGCTCGACGCCCATGTCGGTCAGACGCGTGACGGCGGACGCCGCATCGTTCGTGTGCAGCGTCGCGAGCACGAGGTGGCCCGTCAGCGATGCCTGCACCGCGATCTGCGCGGTTTCGAGGTCGCGGATTTCGCCGATCATGATCACGTCCGGGTCCTGGCGCAGGATCGAGCGCAGCGCGCGGGCGAAGGTCATCCCGATCCGCTCGTTCACCTGCGTCTGGCCGATGCCGGACAGGTCGTATTCGATCGGGTCCTCGACGGTCATGATGTTGGTCGTCGCGGTTTCGAGCCGCGACATCGACGCGTACAGCGTGGTCGTCTTGCCCGAACCGGTCGGGCCCGTGACGAGCACGATGCCGTGCGGGCGCGCGATCAGCTTGTCGAACTGGACGAGCGTGTCGCGACCCATCCCGAGCGCCTCGAGGTTCAGGCGCGCCGCATCCTTTTCCAGCAGACGCAGCACCGCGCGCTCGCCGTGCCCGGTCGGCAGCGTCGACACGCGCACGTCGACCGGCCGGCCGCCGACGCGCAGCGTGATACGGCCGTCCTGCGGCAGGCGCTTCTCCGCGATGTCGAGCTGCGCCATGATCTTGATCCGCGAGATCAGCGCGCCATGCAGCGCCTTCTTCGGGCGCACGACGTCGCGCAGCGTGCCGTCGACGCGAAAGCGCACGACCGACGCATTCTCGAACGGCTCGATGTGAATGTCCGACGCCTGTTCGCGCGCCGCTTGCGTGAGCAGCGCGTTGATCATCCGGATGATCGGCGCGTCGTCTTCCGATTCGAGCAGATCCTCGACCTCGGGGATGTCCTGCATCAGCCGCGACAGGTCGACTTCGCCTTCGACCTCGCCGACCACCTGCGCGGCGCTGCCGTCCTGGCGCGCGTAGGCCTGGTTGATCGCCTGCGCGAGCTCGTCGGCCGGCACGCGATGCACGGCGATCGAGCCGAAGTTGCGCGCGATTTCCGCGAGCGCGGCATCGCTCGTGCGTTCGCTGATCCACACCTCGAGCGTGTCGTCGAGCTGATGCGCGATCAGCACCTGGCCGTTCTTCGCGAAGCCGTACGGCAGCAGGCGAGCGGCGAGCGGCGACGGCGGCTGGCGTTCGCCCGGCGCGCCGTCGTGAGTGGAAGACGCGAGCACGTCGCTCACTGCGAGGCTCCCGGCGCGGTGGTCAGCGGCTGTTGCGGCACCGCCTGCTGCGGCACGCTCTGCGGCTGCGCGGGCGTCGCCTCCGGCAACGGCTGGGCCGGCACCGGCGCCACCTGGCGCTGCAACTGCTGGCGACGCATCTTGTCGAGATCGAACAGGTTGCCGGCCGGCGTGCCGCCCTGGCTCGGACCGATCGGCATCGGCGGGACGATCGGGTCGTCCTTGTCGCGCATCACGTTGTTGTCCGACTTGTATGCGCCCGTCACGCCCTGGATGTAGTCGTAGCGGTTGGCCGTCACTTCCTGCGCGGTACTGCGATCGGAGATGATCACCGGGCGCAGGAATACCATCAGGTTGGTTTTCGCGCGCACCTTCGATTCCGAACGGAACAGCTGGCCGATCCACGGGATGTCGCCGAGCAGCGGCACCTTGCTGTTCGATACCTGGTAGTTGTCCTGCATCAAGCCGCCGAGCACGATGATCTCGCCGTTGTCGGCCAGGATCGTCGACTGGATCGAGCGCTTCGTGAAGGTCGGGCCGGTCTGCGAGCTGGTCGTGCCGGCGACGACCGCGGAATCCTCGGTATAGAGCTGCAGCTTCAGGATCCCGCCGTCGGTGATCTGCGGCTTCACGTGCAGCGTCAGGCCGACGTCGCGACGATCGTAGGTATTGAATGCATTGCTCGTGGTGCCGCTCGTCAGGTTCGAATACGAGCCGGTCGCGATCGGCACGTTCTGGCCGACGACGATCTTCGCTTCCTCGTTGTCGAGCGTGATCAGGTTCGGCGTCGACAGCACGTTCGCGTCGTTCACGCCCGCAAAGTACTGCAGCAGCGCGCCGAGCCCTTGCACGCCGAACATGTTGTGCAGCCAGCCGATGTTGAGCCCTTGGGCCAACTGGCCGAGATTGGAGGCCAGCCCGCCACCGGTGACCCCGCCGGCTGCGTTGGTCAAGCCGCCCGCCGTCAGGTTGACGATGCTGTTGCCCAGGCCGCCCGACGGATTCAGGTTCGTGCCGCCGAGGAACTGGCCACTCGCCACCTGCCACTGGATGCCAAGGTTGCCGGACGTATTCGAATTCAGCTCGACGATCAGCGCTTCGATGTAGACCTGCGCGCGCCGCGCGTCGAGCTGGTCGATCACCGAGCGCAGGTTCCGGTAAACCGGATCGGACGCGGTGATGATCAGCGAGTTGGTCGCCGAGTCGGCTTGGATCATCCCGCCCGGCTGGTTGTCGTCGTTCTTCTCCTTGTCGCCGCCGAGCAGGCCGCCGCTGCCGAGGCCGCCACCGTTGGACGAGCCGCTGCCGTACGCCGACGAAGACGACGAACCGCCAAGGCCGCCCGATGGCAGCGGCGGGGTGCCCGACGTGCCGGTCGAGAAGTTGCCGCTCGACGACGAGCCGCCGCTCTGGTTGAAGCTGTTCGCATCGTTGGACGACGCCGACGAGCCGCTGTCGTTGCCGCCCTTGCCGAGCATCCCGCGCAGCGTCTTCGCGAGCTTCACCGCATCGGCGTTGCGCAGCGGCACGACGTGCATGTTGCCGGGCACCGCGCTCGGCGCATCGAGCTGCTGCGCGAGGCGTTTCGCGGCCGCGAGGCGCGACGCGTTCGACGCACGCAGCAGCAGCGAGTTGGTGCGCGGGTCGGCCGTGACCGATACCTTCAGCGTCGCGTCGCTGTTGCCGATCGCGCCCGGGTCGAGCATCTTCTGCATCTGCGCGGCGAGGTCGATCGCGTTCGCGTTGCGCAGCGTCACGACCTGCACCTGCGAGCCCGCGGCGCTGTCGATGCCCGAGATGATCTGCGCGATGCGGCGCACGTTGTCCGCATAGTCGGTCACGACGATCGTGTTGTTCGCCGGGTAGGCCGTCACCGTGTTGTTCGGCGAGATCAGCGGCCGCAGCACGGGCAGCAGGTTGTTCGCCGATTCGCTGTGCAGTTCGAACACCTGCGTGATCACCTGGTCGCCGCGCGCCTGCGGCGCATTGCCGACATAGGTCGGCACGCCCTGCAGCTTCGCGTCGGCTTCCGGCACGACCTTCAGCACGCCGTGATCCTGCACGAGCGCGAAGCCCTGCATGCGCAGCGCGGACTGCAGCGTCTTCAACGCCTGGTCTTCCGGCACCGGCCGTTCGGCCACGAGATTGAGCTGCCCCTTCACGCGGGGGTCGACGATGATGGTCTTGCCGGTCGCGGCGCCGATCGCCTTCGCGACCTGGTCGATATCCGCATTCACGAAGTTGAGCGTGACCTGAGCGTAGGCGGCCTGCGAGACGATGATGCCGGCCACGAGCAGGGTCGTGGCGATACGCCGCATAACGAAGCGATTTCTTGTCATGGATGAATGGGTCGATGCCGGCTCAGGCCACTTCCGGCGGTAGTGCTGGGATCCAGGTCCGAAAGAGGCGACATTAGCAGTTTTTCATGTCCGAAATATCACATTGATCCGAAGACTGTCTCACATACGACATGTATCCGGCGAGCCGTATGCAATATGTAAGGATCGATGTCATACTCCGCATGCCGGCCGTCGCCTCCCGCCGCCGTCCCAATTTCGCGATGAACCGACACGGAAATGCGGTATAACCGGGCTGTCGTATTCCTGCCTGTCGCAATCCGGCGGTCTGCCGGTATGATACGGGCGGCGCGTTTCTCGTCGCACTAATAAACAGGCACGGGTTTTCCCGGAGCTTCGCGCAATTCCTTTTCGTTTCCGCACGATGAACAGACGGTTCGCTTCGATCGCGTTGATCGCCGCCGGCGCGTGGTTCGCCAGCGGCAACGCACGCGCGGACTGTTTCGACGAAGCGGCCAAATACCAGCAGGTCAATCCGCTGATCCTGCGCGCGATCGCGTGGCAGGAGTCGCGCAACCGGCCCGGTGCGCTGAACAAGAATACGAACGGCTCGGTCGACTACGGCCTGATGCAGATCAATTCGATCCACCTGCCGACGCTGTCGCGCTACGGGATCGGCCGCGACACGCTGATGGAACCGTGCAAGAACGTGTACATCGCCGCGTGGCATCTCCGACAGAAGATGAACCGCTACGGCAACACGTGGCAGGCGGTCGGCGCCTATCATTCGGAAACGCCGTCGCTGCGCGACAAGTACGCGCGGCAGATCGCCGGCATCCTGACGCAATGGAAGTTGCTGCCCACGCAGACTGCTCAAACTGCTCAAACCACTCCGGCCTCTCAGGCCGCGCAGTGATGCCGCGCCGCATCGCCGGCTGACGCCGGGTCGGCCGGCGCGCGTTTGATGCACAATGCGGGCTGACGCCGCCGTTTCGCCCGCGTGCGGGCCGAACGCGCCCCGGCAGGGCGCCGCGGCCGCTTTTTCATCTTTTCCGTTGGTGCATATCATCATGAATCCGGCAATGAAACAGCCGTTGCCCGTCACCGTGCTGTCCGGCTTCCTCGGCGCCGGCAAGACCACGCTGCTCAACCACGTCCTCGCGAACCGCGCGGGCCTGAAAGTCGCGGTGATCGTCAACGATCTCGCGGCGGTCAACATCGACGCCTCGCTCGTGCGCGACGCGCAGGCGCTGTCGCACGTCGAGGAACGCCTCGTCGAAATGTCGAACGGCTGCATCTGCTGCACGCTGCGCGACGATCTGCTCATCGAGATCCGCAAGCTCGCGTCCGAGGGCCGCTTCGATGCGATCATGATCGAATCGACCGGTATCGCGGAGCCGATGCCGATCGCCGAAACGTTCACGTTCGTCGACGACGACGGCGCGTCGCTGTCGGCCGTCGCGCGGCTCGACACGCTCGTGACCGTGGTCGACGCGTACAACTTCCTGCGCGACTACGGCTCCGACGACGCGCTCGCGACGCGCGGCATCGCCGCGTCGGAAGACGACGACCGCACGCTCGTCGAGCTGCTGATCGAGCAGATCGAATTCTGCGACGTGCTGGTGATCAACAAGGCCGACCTGGTCGCCGCGGACGATCTCGCGCGCCTGCAGCATATCCTCGCACGCCTCAATCCGCGCGCGCACCAGGTCGTGTCGACGTTCGGCAACGTGCCGCTCGACGAAGTACTGAACACCGGCCGCTTCGATTTCGACGAAGCCGCGAATGCGCCGGGCTGGCTCGCGTCGCTCGACCACGATCACACGCATTGCGACGACCCCGACTGCCATGACGACCATCATGCGCACGTGCACGGCGAAGCAGACGAATTCGGGATCGGCAATTTTGTTTACCGCGCGCGCCGGCCGTTTCACCCGGCACGGCTCTGGGCGCTGCTGCATCAGGAGTGGCCGGGCGTGCTGCGCAGCAAGGGTTTCTTCTGGCTCGCGACGCGCAACGACATCGCGGGTTCGCTGTCGCAGGCGGGCGGCGTATGCCGGCACGGGCCGGCGGGTTCGTGGTGGGCGGCGCAGGATCGCGCGGAATGGCCGGACGACGACGAGCTGCTCGCTGAAATCCGCGCCGAATGGCTGGGCGATCTCGACGATCGCACGGTCGGCGATCGCCGGCAGGAACTCGTGCTCATCGGCATCGCACTCGACGCCGATGCGTGGCGCACGAAACTCGACGCGTGCCTGCTGACCGATGCGGAGTTCGCACTCGGCGCGACGGGATGGGCGGCGTTCGACGATCCGTTCCCGGCGTGGGACGTCGATTCGCACGACGACGACGATCACGGCGACACGCAGATCGTGCATGCGTGATCGCGTGTAACGGCTCGTAAAAGTAACCGTTAACTTTTGCAAGAGCGGTGCGGACTGTGGCGAAAATGCCGCGCGCGCCCAACAAAAAACCCGCCGAGAGGCGGGTTTTTTTCTGGAACAGGCGCGGGTTTAACGCTTGTTGACGGCGTCCTTGAACGCCTTGCCAGCCGTGAACTTGACCGTCTTGGCTGCCGGGATCTTGATGGTTTCGCCCGTCTTCGGGTTGCGGCCCGTACGTGCTGCGCGCTTGCCCGAACCGAAGCTGCCGAAGCCGATCAGCTGAACCGCATCACCCTTCGACACGGCCTTCTTGATGACTTCGAGCAGCGTGTCCAGCGTTTCGCCGGTTTGAGCCTTGCTGGCGCCCGTTTGGGCGGCGACGGCGTCGATCAGTTCCTGTTTGTTCATTAAGGTTCCTTTATCAGGTTAGGTTGACACGAACAGCGCGAACGCGCCGATTATACGTGCGCGAACCGTGCCGTCGAGAGTCAGACTCCGACGACACAGCGCCGAATCCTGGCCCGCGCGACGCGCCCTCCGGCTTGCCGGCGGCCACCCCGCGGTACGGCGTTGCTATGATAGCGCAGCGCAAACCCAATAACGACAAGGGTTTCAAAGATTTTCATCGGTATTTCGCCGAATGAATCGTCGATTGACCGTTTTTTGACCTGCGCCAACCGGACAGGATACGCAGCGTGGTCCGCCCGTACGTCACCCCGTTGCCCTTTTCCAACGGCCGGTCGGACGGCCTCCCGCAATCCCTTGCCAGGCTTGGCCGCCACGTTTTTTGTTTCGCATGCCCGACCGACTTGTTTACGCCACGCTCGCGCTTCGCGACGACGGCACGCTCGTCTCGCCCGAGTTCGGCGAGCTTCATCGCGGCGCATCCGGCACGCTCGCGCACGCGCATCGCGCGTTCGTCGCGGGCAACGGGCTGCCCGCCCGCTGGCAGCGGCGCAGAACGTTCACGATCGTCACGACCGAGTTCGGCGCGGGCGCCGGCTTCCTCGCGGCCTGGGCCGCGTGGCGCGACGATCCTGCGCGCTGCGAACGGCTGCATGTCGTCGCGCTCGAGCCGCACCCGTTCTCGCGCGACGACCTGCGCCGCGCGGTTTCCCATATGGTTGCAGGCACAACCATATCGGCAGACGTCGGCGCATTGATCGATGCATGGCCGATCCTCGTGCCGGGCCTGCATCGGCTCGAATTCGACGAAGGACGCGTGGTGCTCACGCTCGCGTTCGGCAATGCGATCGATCTGTCTAAGAAGCTCGTCGCGCGCGCCGATGCGTTTTTTCTCGATGGCGCCGCGGCATCGAACGACGGGATCCGCGCATTCGCGAAAATCGCCGGCGAACACGCGACGTTTGCGACGCATGCAAAGTCCGACGACGTAAAACACGCGCTCGGCGAAACAGGTTTCACGTTCCGCGAAGTCGACGATCGTCTCGTCGGCGAATATGCGCCGCGCTGGCGCGCGCGCCGGCACGAGCCGCCGCGTGCACTGCCCGTTGCAGCGCGCCGCGCGATCGTGATCGGCGCGGGCCTCGCCGGCTGCGCGGTGGTCGAACGCCTGGCTGCGCGCGGCTGGGACGTCACGCTGATCGAGCGGCATGAACGGATCGCGAGCGAAGCGTCGGGCAACCCGGCCGGGGTTTTCCATCCGTTGATGACGCGCGACGACAACGTCGCGAGCCGGCTCACGCGCGGCGGCTTCCTGCACGCGATCGCACGCTGGCACGCCCTCGAACGCGCGGGGCATGCGTTCGCACGCAGCACGCACGGGATGATCCATCTCGCCGAATCGGCCGACGACTTTGCGCGGATGCGCGACGCGTTCGATGCGTTCGGCGCACCGTCCGACTACGTCACCCTGCTCGATGCCGAGGCCGCGCGTGCGCACCTGAATCTGCCGGTCGCGCATGGCGGCCTGCTGTTTCCGCACGGCGGCGCCGTCTGGCCGGCCGGGCTGTGCGCCGCGCAATTTGCGGCGGCCGGCGAGCGCGTGCGCCTGCTTGCGTCCACCTGCGTCGCGCGGCTCGAACGGCGGGGCGACACCTGGCATGCGCTCGACGATACCGGCGCCACGCTGGCCGATGCGCCCGTCGTCGTGCTCGCGAACGCGGGCGACGCCGCGCGTCTTGCCGGGCTGCGGCATATCGCGCTGCAACCGGTGCGCGGCCAGCTCACGCTGTTGCCGCCGGGCACCACGGCGCCGCTGCCGTGCCCGGCGATCGGCGACGGTTACGCGGTCCCGCTCGACGACGGCACGCTGCTGATCGGCGCCACGTTCGAACCCGACGATACCGATCCCGCGATGCGGACGGCCGGCCACGTCGAAAACCTCGAGCGCGTGCGGCATCTGCTGCCGGGCCTGATCGGCGACCTGCCGGACCCCGCCGCGCTGCGCGGGCGCGTGGCGTTCCGCTGGGTCGTCGGCGACCGCCTGCCGCTCGTCGGCCCGCTCGCCGACGAAGCGCAGGCCACCGCGAACGCACGCGCGCTGGGCGGTGCGCAGGCGCGCGACCTGCCGCGCATGCCCGGCCTCTACGGCGCATTCGGCTTCGGTTCGCGCGGCCTCGTGTGGGCTGCGCTCGGCGCCGAGCTGATCGCGTCGCAACTCGAAGGCGAGCCGTGGCCGCTCGAGCGCGAACTCGCCGACGCGGTCGACCCCGCCCGCTTCCTGATCCGCGCGCTGCGCGCACGCCGCGTCGGTTGGACGGGCTGATCGGCCGCGCCTTTCTCACAGTTTTCCGATTTTCCCGTGCAAGGTTATCCACGCCATGCTGTGGATAACCGCGCGAAATCCGCACGCACTTCGTGTGTAATCACAGTGGACGTAAACTGGGTAACTCGGCACAGCTGTGAAGCGGCCCGAAAGTTGCTCAACTCAAACGTCTGTGCACGAACAGCCTGTGCAATCGGTTATGGTTTCGCCAACGCCTTGATATGGCAGCGTAAACCGGAGTTATCCACAGAACTGTGCGCCCTTTGTTAACTTCTACTATGTATATATACAAGTAAACCTTTGAAACCAAAGACCTGTGGTGCCGCACAGCGCCGCGAGTCGATTCAATCGGTTCCAGAGCGAAAAAGCTGTGGCACAATCGGTTTCCTTCGCGTTCGTTCGGCCAGGCGCCGGACATGCTTCAATGGAACGGTCGGCACGATTTCGAATCTGAATCTTCGAGACAGCGCTGTCCGTTCACACACCAGGCCGACAATCCAGATCGGCAACCTGAACGACGTTCCGCCTTGTGGCGGAACAGGCGGACCCCATGTACCGCCATCGTCGAGCACAACAATCACATTCGGGGCGATACCCAGCCGGCGCGCATCCATTCCTGACGCTTGACCCCGCGTCGCTGGCGGTTGCTTCCAAAGGAGAAGTCACCACGATGAAGTCGGCGTTCTCATTCCTGCCCAACTGGCCGCTTGCGCCGGATGCCGTGTTCTGGGCCGGGCTCGCGCTCTTCGCAGCCGGCCTGTGCGGCGAGCTGTGCTATCGCGCGTGGCGCCTGCCGCGCATCACCGGCTATGCCGTGATCGGCCTGATCGCCGGTTCATTCGGATTCGGCGTGATCGACGCGAGCACCGACGAAACCTCGCGACTGCTGATGGACGTCGCGCTCGGCCTGCTGCTGTTCGAGCTCGGCAGCCGCCTCGACCTGCGCTGGATCCGGCGCAATCCGTGGCTCGTCGCGTCGAGTCTCGCGGAAGCCACGCTCACGTTCGTGCTCGTGCTGTTCGTGATGCTCGCGCTCGGCGTATCGGGGATGGTCGCGCTGGTGCTGTCGGCGATTGCGATCGCGACGTCGCCGTCGATGGTGATCCAGCTCAAGACCGAACTGCGCGCGGAAGGGCAGGTGTCGCAGCGTCTCATCACGCTCACCGCGCTCAACAGCGTGTACGCGATCGTGCTGACCAAGCTCGTGACGAGCTGGCTGCATCAGGAAGCGTACGGCAACGTTTTCGCGACGATCCTGCAACCGCTCTACCTGCTCGCCGGTTCCTTCATCGTCGCGTATCTTGTCGCGCGTTCGTGCAATTACCTGTTCCGTCACATGACCGCGACGATGCGCGACGAGCATTCGTTCGTCGCGCTGTTCGGGCTCGTGATGCTCGCGATTGCCGTCGCGCAGGCGTTGAAACTGTCGACGCTGCTCACGCTGCTGCTCGCCGGCATCATCGTGAAGAACCTCGAAGCGCGGCCGCAGCTGTGGCCCGAGCATTTCGGCACGGCCGGATGGCTGCTGACGGTGGTGCTGTTCGTGCTGACGCTCACGTCGTTCACGTGGGGCGACATCGCGCTCGGCGGGCTGCTCGCGATCGTGCTGATCGTCACGCGGCTCGTCGCGAAGCTGGCCGGCGTCGTCGCGTTCGCGAAGCCGAGCGGCATCGGGATGAAGCAGGGCATCGCGCTCGGCATCGCGCTCACGCCGATGTCCGCGCTGTCGTACCTGCTCGTCGACGATACCTACCAGCTCTATCCGAATTTCGACCCGCACCTGCGCGCGATCGTGATGTGCTCGATCGTGATCCTGCAGCTCGTCAGCCCGTTCGTCGTCTACCGCTGCCTGTCGGCGGTCGGCGAACGCAGCGACGGCAACTGATTCCGGAACCTGCCATGGCACTCGAAACCTTCGTCAATTCCGAACCGTTCACGTTCGGCGTCGAACTGGAGATCCAGGTCGTCAACACACACAACTACGACCTGACCAAAGCGGCATCCGACCTGATGCGCCTGATCCAGGGCGAGACCTTTCCGGGCAACATCACGCCGGAAATCACCGAAAGCATGATCGAGCTGTCGACCGGCATCTGCCATTCGCACGAGCAAGCCGTCGGCGAACTGCATGCGATCCGCGACGTGCTCGTGAAGGCAGCCGACCAGCTCAACGTCGGGCTGGCCGGCGGCGGCACGCATGCGTTCCAGCAATGGAGCGACCGGCAGATCTACGATGCGCCGCGCTTCCAGTACATCTCCGAGCTGTACGGCTATCTTGCGAAGCAGTTCACCGTGTTCGGCCAGCACGTGCACATCGGTTGCCCCGATCCCGACAGCGCGCTGTTCCTGCTGCACTCGATGTCGCGCTTCATCCCGCACTTCATCGCGCTGTCCGCGTCGTCGCCATTCGTGCAGAACGTCGACACGGGCTTCCATTCGGCACGCCTGAATTCGGTGTTCGCGTTCCCGCTGTCGGGCCGCGCGCCGTTCGTGCTGACCTGGGACAGCTTCGAGGAGTACTTCACGAAGATGGTGAACACGGGCGTCGTCAATTCGATGAAGGACTTCTACTGGGATATCCGGCCGAAGCCCGGCTACGGCACGATCGAGGTGCGCGTGATGGACACGCCGCTGTCGGTAGATCGCGCGGCGGCGATCGCCTGCTACATCCAGACGCTCGCACGCTACCTGCTGACCGACCGGCCGCTGAAGCTGTCGGAGGACGATTACCTCGTCTACACGTTCAACCGTTTCGAAGCGTGCCGCTTCGGGCTCGAAGGCACCTGCGTGAATCCTCAGACGGGCGAGCGCCGCACGATCGCGGAAGACATCCTCGACACGCTCGACCGGATCGCCCCGCATGCGGCCGCGCTGGGTTCGCGCGCGGCGCTCGACGAGATCGGTGCGCTCGCGAAGGCGCGCGTGAACGACGCATCGTGGTTGAGAACCGTTTTCAAACAGGAAAAATCGCTGAACGAGACGGTCCGGCAGCAGTGCTTGCGTTGGCGCGAGTGAAAAAATGTTTTGCAGATTGCGGGATCGACCGCGGCGCGATTCACTGAATGGCGTTCGCTGCCATGTCCGGCCGAAATCGTCGTCGGGCGTCCTGAAAATCTGTGGATAACCCGATATTCCACTGCAAAGTCAATGCTCTGCGGGCGGGATAACCCGGTGGATCATCAGCGTGCGGCCGATGGCCGATCCGAACAGGAAAATACCGGCGCGCCCCGTTTCGCGGGCGCGCGACATTGCACGCACAACGAAAAAATCCGGTTATCCAGCGATTTTCCACAGAGTGCAGGGGATAACTTAGCTGTGCGATTTTCCGCTCTCGCTTAGAATGTCGGCTTTGCGGACACCGGAAACGATGCGTGTCTCTCCGGTCGCCGCGAACGCGACCGCCGCGTGTGCCTCGCGACGGCCGTGCTGACGCCACTCGAAAGAGTGCGTCTGTTTTGAGATGGATTCGATCTCCACACTACGGCCGCTCGGCCATCCGGGCGGCGGCAAAGCGAAAAGACTATGAGCGAAGGCGTTTACGGGAACCAGGCTGCGGGACGTGTGACCCACAGCCTGCTGCGGTTGAGCACGGCCATGCGGAGCGAGGCATGGGATTGGGCGGAAGGCGCTGGCCTTACGCCGACGCAGGGCGAGATTCTCGTGCTGCTGCTGCAGCGCAAGGGCCCGATGCGGCTCGGCGAGATCGCGCGCGAGACGCAGCTCACCGCAGCCACCACGAGCGATGCGGTCAGCACGCTCGAGACGAAGGGGCTCGTCGAGAAGCGCCGTGCGCTGGACGACGGCCGGGCACTGGCCGTGCGCCTGTCGGCGCGTGGCCGTACGGCCGCGAAGAAGGCGCTGCAATGGCCTGAATTCCTGACGAAAGCGGTCGGCAAGCTCGGCGCGGACGAGCAGGGCACGCTGTATCGCGCGCTGCTGAAGACGCTGCGCGAGCTGCAGGTGGCCGGGGCGACGCCGCCGCAACGCATGTGCCTCACGTGCACGCATTTCCAGCCGGGCAAGCTGTCGAAGAAGACCGTGCATCACTGCGCGGCGCTCGACATCTCGATGTCCGACAGCGATCTGCGTCTCGACTGCTCGGTGCAGGAAGAAGCCGACGCGGCGACGCAGAAGAAGACCTGGAAGATTTTCGCAGGCTGACGTCCGTCGATCGACCGGGAGGCCGATGATGAACGCTGAAGTCGTGGCGATCCGCCACGTGCATTTCGAGGATCTCGGGAGCTTCGAGCAGGTGCTCGGCGAACGCGGTCGACGGGTGCGCTACGTCGATGTCGGATCGTCGCGGGTCGAGGTGCTCGATGTGCTCGAGCCGTCGCTGCTCGTCGTGCTCGGCGGGCCGCTCAGCGTGTACGACGATGCGCAGTATCCGACGATCGCGCCGCTCCTGGCGCTCGTGCGCCAGCGCATCGACGCGGGGCTGCCGATCCTCGGCATCTGCCTCGGCGCGCAGTTCATCGCACGGGCGCTCGGGGCGCACGTCTATCCGGCCGCACGGCACGAACTCGGCTGGACGCCACTGACGCTCACCGACGCCGGTCGTGCGTCGCCGTTGCGCCATCTCGACGGCGCGACGACGTCGATGCTGCACTGGCATGGCGATACGTTCGACCTGCCGGGCGGTGCGATCCATCTCGCGTCGACGCCGGCCTGCCGCCACCAGGCATTCGCATGGGGGCAGCACGTGCTGGCGCTGCAATGTCATCCCGAGATCCGCACCGAGCGCTTCGAACCGTGGCTGATCGCGAACGCCGGCGAAATCGCCGCGACGCCCGGTGTCGACGCGCGCCAGTTGCGCGCCGATACCGCGCAGCAAGGCCCCGCGCTCGAGACGGCCGCACGGCGCATGTTCGCGGAGTGGCTCGACAGCGTCGGGCTCTGACGTCGCGGGCAGCCGCGCCGCTGCCAAGCTTGGGTCCAGTCTGCATCCGTTGCGAGCCGGCGCATCGCCGTACACCGCACGTTCCGTGCACCGCCGGCATCCGGCCGGCCGTACCTGACCATCCGCTTACTGTCGATCGCGCCGTCTGCACGCTTCAGGCGTGCGTGCTACGCTCGTCCGCTCTTTCCCTTTCCTGACGAGCGGCTTCCATGACAGCGCTGTTTTCTCCGTTCACGCTGCGCGGCGTAACCCTTCCGAACCGGATCGTGATTTCCCCGATGTGCCAGTACTCGGCCGAACGCGGCGAAGCGACCGACTGGCACATGATTCACCTCGGCCATCTCGCGCTGTCGGGCGCGGGGCTGCTGTGCATCGAAGCGACCGCGGTGGAACCCGACGGGCGCATCACGCATGGCGACCTCGGCCTGTGGGACGACGTGACCGAAGCCGCGCTGAAGCCGGTGCTGGCCGCGATCCGCAAGCATTCGCCGGTCCGCGTCGCGATGCAGTTGTCGCATGCGGGGCGCAAGGCGTCGAGCGCGGCGCCGTGGGAAGGCGGCCAGCTCGTGCCGGTCGCCGACGGCGGCTGGTTGGCCCACGGGCCGTCGGCCGTGCCGCACAACGACGGCGAGACGCCGCCGCTCGCACTCGATGCCGCGGGCCTGAACCGCATCCGCGACGCCTTCGCGGCGTCGGCCCGGCGGGCCGCGCGGCTCGGTATCGATGCGATCGAAGTGCACGCGGCGCACGGCTACCTGCTGCATCAGTTCCTGTCTCCGCTCGCGAACCGGCGCACCGACGAATACGGCGGCTCGCGCGAAAACCGGATGCGGTTTCCGCTCGAGATCTTCGAGATCGTGCGCGCCGCGTTTCCGGAAGACCGGCCGGTCGGCGTGCGCGTGTCCGCGACCGACTGGGTCGAAGGCGGTTGGGAGCTCGACGATACGATCGCGTTCGCGCACGAACTGAAGCGCCGCGGCTGCGACTGGATCGACGTGTCGTCCGGCGGCGTGTCGCCGCTCCAGAAGATTCCGCTGGCGCCCGGCTACCAGGTGCCGTTCGCGCAGGCCGTGAAGCGGGCGGTCGGCATGCCGACGATCGCGGTCGGCCTGATCAACGAACCCGGGCACGCGGACCGGCTGATCGAGGCCGGCGACGCCGATCTCGTCGCGATGGCGCGCGCGATGCTGTACGACCCGCGCTGGCCGTGGCACGCGGCGGCCGAACTCGGCGCGCAGGTGACGGCGCCGCCGCAATACTGGCGCTCGCAGCCGCGCGAGCACAAGGCGCTGTTCGGCGACGTCGCATTCGGCCAGCGCTGAGCACATCGCGCAATATTGCGCGCGATGTTGAACGAAGCAATCGTGAACGTGTAGGATGCGGGTGATTCGCCGCATGCCCCGACGCGGCACCGACCGGTGCCGCGTTTTCGTTTGGTGCGGCGCCCGGCCGCGATCGCGGCCGCTTCCATTCAAGTCGTCTTCACAAGGGATCGTTCGATGAGTTCACGCAGGATCGCGGTGCGCCGCTCGGGAGTACACGGCAAGGGCGTGTTCGCCGTGGCGCCGATCAAGGCCGGCGAGCGCGTAGTGGAATACAAGGGCGAGCGAATCTCGTGGAAGGAAGCGCTGCGCCGTCATCCGCACGACCCGAGCGAGCCGAATCATACGTTCTACTTCGCACTCGACGAAGGCGGCGTGATCGACGGCAAGATCGACGGCAACAGCGCGCGCTGGATCAACCATTCGTGCGCGCCGAACTGCGAAGCCGAGGAGGTCAAGGGCCGCGTGTACATCCACGCGCTGCGCGACATCGGGCCGGAAGAAGAGCTGTTCTACGACTACGGCCTCGTGATCGACGCGAAGCTGACGAAGAAGCTCAAGCGCGAATACGCGTGCCACTGCGGGGCGGAGTCGTGCCGCGGCACGTTGCTTGCGACGTCCGACGAAGGCGGAAAGAAGAAAAAGAAGAAGGACAAGGACAAGGACAAGAAGGACGGCAAGTCCGCGTCCGGTTCGAAGGACAAGAAGAGCAGGAAGTGATGCAGGCGGCAGCGCATCTCGCGCTGCCGCTGTCGTTTCAGCCGACGGTTGCCGCATCGTAGCGGGCCGTCGTTCGCTTTCCTTTTCCGGCGGGCCACCCGGTCAACGGGCCGGCGGCTGCCCGCCGCGAATCGCTCAGTGCGTCGGCGCCGCGGCCGGCGTTTCGCTGGCCGGTTTCTCCGTATGCGCGGCGAGCGGCACCCTCACCACGAAGCGCGAGCCGCCTTCCGCTGCGTCCTCGTACGACACGGTGCCGCCGTGCATCGCAATGATGTCGTGCACGATCGCGAGCCCCAGCCCGGCGCCCGTTTCGACGCCGTTGCCGCTTTGCGCGTCGCCGCGGAAGAAACGCTTGAACAGGTCGGCCTGCTGGTTGGCGGGCACGCCGGGGCCGTTGTCCTCGACGACGATCTCGGCGGCAGGCTGGCTGTCCTCGAGCGCGGCGCGCGCGACGTTCACCGTGATCCGCGCGCCGTTCGGCCGCGCGAGCGGCACGTACTTCAGCGCATTGTCGAGCAAGTTCGCGATCACCTCGCGCAGCAGCACGGGGTTGCCGCGCACGATCAGCTTCTCGTCGTCGCCTGCGTCGTCGCTGCGCTGGAAGCCGAGGTCGACGTGCGACGCGAGCGCGCGCGGCACCCATTCGGCTCCCGTCTCGAACGCCATCGCCGCGAGATCGACATCGACGAAGCGTGCGGCCTGTTCGCCCGGCTCGGCACGCGCGAGCGACAGCAACTGGTTGGACAGCCGCACCGCGCGGTCCGCGGCCGCGCGCAGCTCGCGCACCGCGGCGTAGGTCTGGTGCGGGTCGCGCGCGACGGCCGCCTGCTCGGCATGCAGCTTCACCGCGGTGAGCGGCGTGCGCAACTGGTGGGCGGCATCGGCGATGAACTTGCGCTGCGCGTCGAGCGCGGTCTTCAGGCGGCCGAGCAGCGCGTTCATCGCGCTCGTCAGCGGCCGGATCTCCAGCGGCACGTCGGTTTCGTCGACCGGTTCCAGCGACGTGTGGGTCTGCCGGTTCAGCGAATCGGCGAGATGCGTGAGCGGGCCCAGTTGCTGGTTCACGACGCGCCACACGATGCCCCAGCCCGCGAGCAGCAGCAGCAGCAGCGGCATCATGATCGCGACGAGGAATTCGGCCGCGATCCGGTAGCGGTGCCGTACCGGCTGCGCGACTTCGACGACCATCGGCCGGCCGCCTTCGACGTTGTCGACGCGCACCTGCGCGACCCGCACCGCGCGGTTGTCGTATTCGGCCTCGAACACGTACGCATGATGCATGCGGCGGACGTTGATGCCCTGCAGCGGCAGCTTCGGGTCGCCGGCGAGTTCCTGCTCGCCGTCGCTGATCCGGTAGATCAGCGCTTCGGCCGGATCGGAGAACATCGCCTGCGCGAGCGGCGGCACCGTGAACGGCGCGTCGGGGCCGGCGATCTGGATCTGTTTGGAGATGGCGGTCGCGAGATCGGCGAGCGAACGGTCGATCACGTGCTGCGTGTATTGCCACGCGAGCCAGTAGGCGATCAGGCCGCTCATCAGCGCGAGCATCGACAGCGGGGCGGCGAGGCGCCGGAGCAGCGAGCGGCGCAGGCTGGTGGTCACAGCCGGATCAGGAGACATTTCGACGGGCAAATGGATAAGCGCCGCTCACGGGGAGCGGCGCGGTCGTACGCCGGGAGCGGCGACGCGGAGCCGCACGCATGCGCCGACGGCACGCGGCCGGCCGGCGCGCGGCGTCGCTCAGACGCTCGCCGTCTGGCGGATTTCCTGCAGCAGGTAGCCGAAACCGCGCACCGTGACGATTTCGACTCGGCACTGTTCGAGTTTCTTGCGTACGCGGTGCACGTAGACTTCGATCGCGGTGTCGCCGAGATCGCCGCCGAAATGCGTGAGGTGATCCTGCAACTGGGCCTTGCTGACGACGCGGCCGTGACGCAGCAGCAGCATCTCGAGCACCGCGAATTCGCGCGGCGACAGTTCGAGCGGCTTGTCGTCGTTGAAGATGCGGCGGTCGACGCCCGACAGCCGGACGCCGCCGAGCGACACTTCCGGACGCGGCATGTCGCTGTGCGGGCCGCTGCGGCGCATCACCGCGCGGATGCGCGCTTCGAGCTCGGCCGGCTCGAACGGCTTGAGCATGTAGTCGTCGGCGCCGGAGTTCAGGCCCTGGATCCGGTCGTTCAGCTCGTCGCGTGCGGTCAGCACGATCACGGGCGTGTGGCGGTTGGTCTGGCGGAAGCGCGTGAGCAGCGTCATCCCGTCGATGCCCGGCAGGCCGAGGTCGAGGATCACGAGTTCGTGGCGGTTTTGTGCCAGCGCCTGTTCGGCAAAAATGCCGTCATGCACCATGTCGACGGTGAAGCCAGCCTGCTCGAGGCTGCTCTGGATACCGCGTGCGATGGGGCGGTCGTCTTCGATCAGAAGGAGTCGCATGAAGTTCGCTCAAGTACAATGGGTTGGCGGTTCAGGCACGCGGACAGCACGAAGCCGTTTCCACAGGGGTGCCGCATCGCCTGACATCAAGCATGGCGGCCAGCGAACGATTAGATCCAATCATGTCCGATATTTCGATCCACGACCTAGAAGCCGCGATCAATTTCTGGCGCGCCCGCTCGCCGTCGAGCGGCGACGAACTCAAACTCTGCGAAGAGGCCAGCGCGCTCTCCAAGCCGTATGCGCTGCTGATTGTACAGCGCGAAAGCGCGCTGCAACTGGAAGGTTTGGACCCCAAGGCGCGGAAAGCGTACGAGACTTACGCGCGCCTTAAGGATGGCTTGGAAAGCTGAAGGCTTTCGCTGAGTACATCCTAGAAAACGTTTAGCGAAATGAAAAGTTGACGCGCCGCGCATCGAAAAGACGCGCGGCGGTAGAGGCGGGACTCAGGCGCCCGGTTGCGCGTGCGCGGCGGCGCCGTCGATGAACCGCGCGAGTTCGATGTCGCGCTCGGTCAGGCCGTCGGCGTCGTGGGTCGACAGCGTGACGTCGACGCGGTTGTACACGTTGAACCATTCCGGATGATGGTTCATCTCCTGCGCCTTGATGGCGACGCGCGTCATGAAGCCGAATGCCTCGTTGAAATCGGCGAAGCGCAGGCGGCGCTGGATCGCGTCGCGGCCCGGCACGGCCGTCCAGAGCGGCAGGCCTTCGAGCCGGGTCTTGCGTTCTTCGGATGTGAGCTTGTGGATCATCTTGCACCTCTCGTTCGGTAACGGCGCCCGCGCACGGCTGCGCCGCGCGGCGCAGCCGGCATCGTTCATTGTTTCATAGTTGTGCAAAGGGTGACGGGCGGCTGGCGCCGCGGCGCCGGCGTGTCATGCGTCACGCGTCGTCGTCGGGCCAGCCTTCGCCCGTGCCGCGATGCAGCACGCGGTCGGTCTCGAGCACCGCGCCGGCCGCGAATTCGGGCAGCGCCGCGAGCCGGTCGGCCAGCGCGCGACCGTCGACGTCGGCGAGCGCGAACAACTGCGCGAAATCGTCGATCACGAAGTAGGTCTTCTGGAACGTGTCGATCCGATACTTCGTGCGCATCACGCGCTCGAGGTCGAACCCGAGCCGGTTCGGCGCCGCGCTTTCGAGGCTGTACAGGCTTTCGCCCTTGCTCGACACGATCCCGGCGCCGTAGATCGACAGCCCGTTGGTCCCGCGCGGGTCGCGGATCAGCCCGAATTCCACCGTATACCAATAGAGGCGCGCGAGCCGCGCCAGCGCCGCTTCGTCGTCGGCGACCGCGAGCGCGGTGCGGCCATACGCCTGCATGTAGTCGGCGAACACCGGATCGATCAGCAGCGGCACGTGGCCGAACAGGTCGTGGAAGCAGTCGGGTTCCTGCAGGTAGTCGAGCTGATCGAGACGGCGCATCCACCAGGTGACCGGAAAACGCCGGTTCGCGAGGTGCTCGAAGAACACGCGGTCGGGCACGAGGCCCGGCACCGCGACGATTTCCCAGCCGGTCACGGGCTTCAACTGGCGGTTCACGTCGGCGAACGACGGCACGCGATCGACCGGCAGGTCGATCTTGCCGAGCCCGGCGACGAATGCATCGCACGCGCGGCCGCGCAGCAGGGCCGACTGGCGCGCATAGAGCTGCGTCCATACCGCGTGGTCGACCTGGCCGTAGCGCTGCAGCGGCTGGTCGATGGTGAAATCGGCGCGGGTTTCGAGGCCCGCATCGAACTGCTCCTGCAGTTTCGCGGTGACGACGGTGGACATGATCAGGCTCTGCACGCTGAGGTTGGGACCATGCAAGTGTAGAGCGGGCCGCGCGCGGAATGGGCGCATAGTTGGCGTTCAATCGCTCAATGATGCGATAATCTCGCATCAAACCATGAATCAATGCGGAGAATGTTCATGCTGGAACTCGATCACTTCGATCTCGCGCTGCTGGACGTGCTGCAGCGCTTCGGTCGCGCGACGCATCAGCAGTTGGGCGAGGAGGTGCCGCTGTCGCCGTCGCAGATCGGCCGGCGGCTGCAGCGGCTCGAGGCGGCCGGCGTGATCGAAGGCTACCGCGTGATGCTGCGGCCCGAAAAGCTCGGGCTCGGCGTGACCGCGTTCACGAGCCTGAAGCTCAAGCATCACGGCGATTCGATCATCGAGCAGTTCCAGCAGCAGATCGACGTGCTGCCGGAAGTGCTCGAATGCCATGCGGTGGTGGGCGATGCCGACTACCTGCTGCGGATCGTCGCGCCGGATCTCAACGCGCTGTCGCAGTTCGTGATGAAGAAGCTGATGCGGGTACCGGGCGTCGACAGCGTGCGCTCGAACATCGTGCTGACGACCTTCAAGCGCAACGGCGCACTGCCGCTCGCGCATCTGGCGCCCGGCGCCGCGTGACGGGGAGGAGCCGCGGCACAGGCCCCGGGGGCGTCCCGTGCGGGGCGCCGTCGGTGGGGCCGGATCAGGCCGTTTCGGGTTGGGTGTCGGCGTTCAGCAGATCGACGTACGCGACCGCGACGAGATCGTCCTGCGCCACGCCGAGCTTCGTGAACACCTCGTGCGCTTCGGCTTCGCCGCCGGCTTCGTCGTCGTCCGGGCCGAGCACGACTTCGAGCTCGATGAAGTCACCGAGGCCGTCGACGCGGTCGAGGTGGATGCGGGTTCGGCCCGCGAGGTACACGTGCCGCTCCTTCGTCACGATCCCGCGCGTGGTCAGTGCGGTCGCGAGCAGCGAATGCATCGCGTCGGGGTTCGTCACCGGGCTGCGCGTGTAGTACGACGCCTTCGGGCCATCGCGGTCGTCGCGCTGATAGAAGATCAGCTCGGCCGGCGTGCCGTCCTCGAAGCGGCGCAGCTTCAGCCGGCCGCGCGGCACGTCGTAGAAGAAATCCTGCTGGCGGTAGAACAATGGTGCTTCGGTCGCGAGCTGAGCCGCCTGTTCGCGCAGCCGGTCGAATTCGCGGGCGCGGGCTTTGATCTCGATGTTGCGGGCCATGCGGGTCTCCTTCAATCGGGGTCTCGCGGTGTGCGAACGCACAATCTAGCAAAAAGCCTGCAACGATGGCGTGACGACCGGACGGGACGCGGCGACACGACGCGGGAGCGGGCGATCCGGTCCGTCACGGCGATCCGCGGAATGCGTCAGGCGGCGAAACCCGAGGCACAACCGGCCGCATCGACATCAGCAACGCTCATATCGCCCACTGCGTTTCGATCAACCGCAGCGCGGCCGCGATCGCCGGTTCGTCGCGCCGCTCGGCGAGCGTCACGAACGTCAGTTCGGTCGGCACCGTCACGCGCTCCACGATCGTCAGCGCATGCGCGTGCGCTTCGGCCAGCGCGGTCGAATCGCGCGCGAGCGTCAACCCGATCCCCGATTTGACGAGGTCGAGCATCGATTGCTCCTGGTCGACCTCGGCGACCTTCACCGGCTGTGCGCCGGCGTCCGCGAAACGCCGCGACAGCAGCCGGTGATGCGCGGACGCCGGCGGCGTCCAGATCCACGGCAGCGCGGCGAGCGCGCGCCAGTCGTGCGCGCGCTGTACGCGCTCCTTCCAGCCGGCGGGCGCGAGCACGCGGTACTGGAAATGCGTGAGCGTGAGGGTGTGGAACAGCGCGCCGTCGAGCGGATCGTCCTCGCCCGGCCGGCCGATGTAGTAGCCGACGTCGAGCGCCCGCGCGCGCACCTGTTCGATCACCCAGCCCGACATCCCGTGCCGCAGCGCGGTCTCGATCTGCGGATGGGTCTCGACCAGCGCGCGCAGGAAGCCGCCGAGCCGCAGGAACCCCGGGTCGAGGATCGTGCCGATCCGCAGCCGGCCGCGCACCTCGTGCCGCAGCGCGGCAGCGGCGCGCTGCACGTCGGCGGCCGCGGCGAGCGCGCGTTCCGCGTGCGGCAGCAGCGTCTGGCCGTCGCGCGTGAGCGCAAGGCCGCGCGACGTGCGCGTGAACAGCACGACGCCGAGCGTTTCCTGCAGATGCTTGATCTGCAGGCTGACGGCCGGCTGCGTGAGGTGCAACTGCGCCGCGGCGCGCGTCAGGTTGCCTTCGCGCGCGACCGTCGCGAACGCGCGGAGCAGGGTGAGATCCATCGTCGTGATATGAGCGTAGCTTATAACGCGGTTCAGCATAACTCATTGGATCGGCGGCCGGGCGCGGGAGTACGCTTCATCGGGTCGTGCGCGCGGGCAGCAGGCGCGGTGCGACGCGACGCACTATGCTGAAAAGGCGCGCGGCATCGCGCCGCGCGGTGCAATAACAAAGAGGTTTGGAGCCGAGTGAGCGCTGAAGCGCCAACTTGGGTCGACCGCCGTGGGGATGGAGTAAGCCGCTGAAGCGGCAACTCCGTCCAGCCACGCCATGGGACCCGAGTAAGTGCTGAAGCGCCAACTTGGATCGACCGCCGTGGGGATGGAGTAAGCGCTGAAGCGCTAACTCCATCCAGCCACGCCATGGGACCAGCGTAAGCGCTAAAGCGCTAACGCTGGTCGACAGGAGACAAGCAGTGACTACTCAACGCACGCTCGAGGTCGAATTCGACTACGTGATCGTCGGCGCAGGCACCGCGGGCTGCGTGCTCGCGAACCGCCTGACCGAGGATCCCGACATCCACGTGCTGCTGCTCGAAGCAGGCGGCAAGGACGACTATCACTGGATTCATATCCCGGTCGGCTATCTGTACTGCATCGGCAACCCGCGCACCGACTGGCTGTACAAGACGCAGCCCGAAGCGGCGCTCAACGGCCGGGCGCTGTCGTATCCGCGCGGCCGCGTGCTCGGCGGCTGCTCGTCGATCAACGGGATGATCTACATGCGCGGCCAGCGCGAGGACTATGACGACTGGGCGCGGGAAACCGGCGACGCCGGCTGGTCGTGGGACAGCGTGCTGCCGATCTTCAAGCGCAGCGAGGATCACCATGCGGGCGCGAGCGACGCGCACGGGGCGGGCGGCTACTGGCGCGTCGAGAAGCAGCGGCTGCGCTGGGAGGTTCTCGAATCGTTCGCGCAGGCCGCGCAGCAGACGGGCATCCCCGCCACCGACGATTTCAACCGCGGCGACAATGCCGGGGTCGGCTACTTCGAAGTGAACCAGAAGCGCGGCGTGCGCTGGAATACGTCGAAGGCGTTCCTGCGGCCCGCGATGGCGCGCCCGAACCTGACCGTGATCACCGGCGCGCACGCGCAGCGCGTGATCTTCGACGGGCGGCGCGCGGTCGGCGTCGAGTACCACGGCGGCGGCACCGATTACGTCGCGCGGGCGCGGGCGGAGGTGCTGCTGACGTCGGGCGCCGTGAATTCGCCGCAACTGCTCGAACTGTCGGGGATCGGCGACGGTCGGCGGCTGCAGGCGCTCGGCATCGACGTCGTGCAGCATCTGCCGGGCGTCGGCGAAAACCTGCAGGATCACCTGCAATTGCGGATGGCGTTTCGCGTCGACGGCGTGCGCACGCTCAACACGCTGTCCGCGCACTGGTGGGGCAAGCTGATGATCGGCGCCCAATATGCGCTGCTGCAGCGCGGGCCGATGTCGATGGCGCCGTCGCAACTGGGCGCATTCGCGAAATCGGACCCGGACGATCCCGCACTCACGCGCCCCGATCTCGAATACCACGTGCAGCCGCTGTCGCTCGAACGCTTCGGCGAGCCGCTGCACGGCTTCAACGCCTTTACGGCGTCGGTCTGCCATTTGCGGCCGACGTCGCGCGGCAGCGTGCACGTCACGAGCGCCGATCCGGGCAGCGCACCGTCGATCGCGCCGAACTACCTGTCGACCGATCACGATCGGCACGTCGCCGCGAACGCGCTGCGTCTCACACGCCGGATCGCGTCCGCGCCGGCGCTCGCGCGCTATCGTCCCGAGGAAATCCTGCCGGGCCCGCAGTACCGGACCGAGGCCGAACTGATCGATGCGGCCGGCGCCATCGGCACGACGATCTTCCACCCGGTCGGCACCTGCCGGATGGGGCGCGCCGACGACGAGCGCGCGGTGGTCGACAGCCGGCTGCGCGTGCGCGGCATCGCCGGGCTGAGAATCGTCGATGCGTCGGTGATGCCGTTCATCACGTCGGGCAACACCAATTCGCCGACGTTGATGATCGCCGAGCGCGCGAGCGACATGATTCGTGCCGACCGCCGTGCGGCGCGCGAAACGACGTCGGTGCGAACCGAGGCCGCGGTGACGGCTGCATGACGGCCCGCTGACACGCGCGCCAGCGCGCCGTCATGCACACCCGCTGATTCGCTATGCGAAGCATGGCTGACGTCGCTTCTGCTCGAACGGCAAGATCCGTGCAAGCCGCGCCGTCGCGCGGCTTTTTTTCGGCGCGCGTGCCGCGTCCTGCAGCAGGTCAACGCGTGATGATGCACGTATCAAAAAAGCGTGGAGAAAAACCGCACGCAGTCGCGTCCGATATGGCGGCCACCCCTATAAGTGCAAATCCCGATGATTGCACTGCACCAACGGCGCGACAATGTTGCGCAATGTGCATACGCGTCGGCGCGGGAGACCACCCTCGAGGCGTACCACGGCGCCCGGGGGCAGCCCGCTGATCCGCTGACCTGTTCGCGGCCGCTTGCGCCAGGCTTCCCGGTGCTTCGCCTGACTTCGTACGGAAGGGAACATGATTCTCGGCGACACGATTCTGGAAACACGCGGACTGACGAAGGAATTCAGGGGCTTCACCGCCGTGAACGGCGTCAACCTGCGTGTGCGGCGCGGTGCGATCCATGCATTGATCGGGCCGAACGGCGCGGGCAAGACCACCTGTTTCAACCTCCTCACCAAATTTCTGACGCCCACGGCCGGCCAGATCGTCTTCAACGGCATCGACATCACCGACGAGCGGCCCGCGCAGGTCGCGCGGCGCGGCATCATCCGCTCGTTCCAGATCTCGGCCGTGTTCCCGCATCTGAGCGCGCTGCAGAACGTGCGCATCGGCCTGCAGCGGGCACTCGGCACCGAATTCCATTTCTGGCGCAGCGAACGCACGCTGAAGCGGCTCGACGATCGCGCGATGGACCTGCTCACGCAGGTCGGCCTCACCGATTTCGCGCACGTGCCCACCGTCGAGCTGGCCTACGGCCGCAAGCGCGCGCTCGAGATCGCGACGACGCTGGCGATGGAGCCCGAACTGATGCTGCTCGACGAGCCCACGCAGGGGATGGGCCACGAGGACGTCGACCGCGTGACCGCGCTGATCAAGAAGGTCGCGAGCGGCCGCACGATCCTGATGGTGGAACACAACATGAACGTGATCGCGGGGATCTCCGACACGATCACCGTCCTGCAACGCGGCGAGGTGCTGGCCGAAGGCTCGTATGCGGAAGTGTCGAAGAATCCGCTCGTGATCGAGGCCTACATGGGCAGTGCCGACGCGGCGCTCGCGGGGGCGCACGCATGAAGCACAGCGAACGGGAGGAACGCGAATTGAGCGGCGTCGAGAGCGGTACGCCTGCGCTGGAGATCACGGGCCTGGAGGCCTGGTACGGGGAATCCCACATATTGCACGGTGTCGACCTGACCGTGCATCGCGGCGAGGTCGTCACGCTGCTCGGCCGCAACGGCGCGGGCCGCACGACGACGCTGCGCGCGATCATGGGCCTCACGGGCCGCCGCAGCGGGTCGATCAAGGTCGCGGGCCACGAGACGATCGGCCTCGCGACGCACCGCATCGCGCATTACGGCATCGGCTACTGCCCGGAGGAGCGCGGGATCTTCTCGAGCCTGTCGTGCGAGGAGAACCTGATGCTGCCGCCGCTGATCGGGCCGCGCGAGCATGCGATGTCGCTCGACGAGATCTACGCGATGTTCCCGAACCTCGCGTCGCGCCGGCAGAGCCAGGGCACGCGGCTGTCCGGCGGCGAGCAGCAGATGCTCGCGGTCGCGCGGATCCTGCGCACCGGCGCGAACCTGCTGCTGCTCGACGAGATCTCCGAAGGCCTCGCGCCGGTGATCGTGCAGACGCTCGCACGGATGATCGTCGCGCTGAAGGCGCGCGGCTACACGATCGTGATGGTCGAACAGAATTTCCGCTTCGCCGCGCCGCTCGCCGACCGCTTCTACGTGATGGAGCACGGCAGCATCGTCGAGCATTTCCGCGCGTCCGAACTGGAAGGCAAGATGCCGACCCTGCACGACCTGCTCGGGGTGTGACGCCGCCCCGTTTCCCTTGCCGCTAGCCGTGGCGGCCCTCGAACAACCACAACGCATCAGAACAACAGGAGACGTCAATGAAAATGAAGACCCTCGCACAGGCCTGTCTCGCGCTCGCGACCGCCGCGTTCACCGCCGGCGCCGCCCACGCGGCGGATACCGTGAAGATCGGCTTCATCACCGACATGTCGGGGCTTTACGCGGATATCGACGGGCAGGGCGGTCTCGAGGCGATCCGCATGGCGGTCGCGGACTTCGGCGGCAAGGTGCTCGGCAAGCCGATCGAGGTCGTCTATGCCGATCACCAGAACAAGGCTGACATCGCCGCGTCGAAGGCGCGCGAATGGATGGACCGCGGCGGGCTGGACCTGCTGGTCGGCGGCACGAACTCGGCGACCGCGCTGTCGATGAACCAGGTCGCGGCCGAGAAGAAGAAGGTCTACATCAACATCGGCGCGGGCGCCGACACGCTGACCAACGAGCAGTGCACGCCGTACACGGTCCACTACGCGTACGACACGATGGCGCTCGCGAAGGGCACCGGTTCCGCGGTGGTGAAGCAGGGCGGCAAGACGTGGTTCTTCCTGACGGCCGACTACGCGTTCGGCAAGGCGCTCGAGAAGAACACCTCGGACGTCGTGAAGGCGAACGGCGGCCAGGTGCTCGGCGCGGTGCGTCACCCGCTGTCCGCGTCGGATTTCTCGTCGTTCCTGCTGCAGGCGCAGGCGTCGAAGGCGCAGATTCTCGGCCTCGCGAACGCGGGCGGCGACACGATCAACTCGATCAAGGCCGCGAAGGAGTTCGGCATCACGAAGACGATGAAGCTCGCCGCGCTGCTGATGTTCATCGACGACGTGCACAGCCTCGGCCTCGAAACGACGCAGGGCCTCGTGCTGACCGACAGCTGGTACTGGAACCGCGACGCGGCGTCGCGCCAGTGGGCGCAGCGCTACTTCGGCAAGATGAAGAAGATGCCGTCGAGCCTGCAGGCGGCCGACTACTCGTCGGTGACGACCTACCTGAAGGCCGTGCAGGCTGCCGGTACGACTGACTCCGACAAGGTGATGGCCGAGCTGAAGAAGATCAAGATCAGCGACTTCTACGCGAAGGGCTATATCCGCCAGGACGGCAGCATGATCCACGACATGTACCTGATGGAAGTCAAGAAGCCCTCGGAATCGAAGGAGCCGTGGGACTACTACAAGGTGCTCGCGACGATTCCGGGCGAACAGGCGTTCGGCACCAAGCAGGAAACGCGCTGCGCGTTGTGGAAGTAAGCATCGCCTAGCGGCGCGCACGGGCGCGCCGCACGGTGGCGGCTGCAGCGATGTGCCCGCTGCGCCGCCCGCGTGCGCGATGCATGAACGTTGCGCACGCAATGAAACTCATTCTGACGGCTAAGTCGATGGAAATCTTTGGCATTCCGTTGCCGGCGATGCTGAGCCAGTTGCTGCTCGGGCTCGTCAACGGCTCGTTCTACGCGATCCTGAGCCTCGGGCTCGCGGTGATCTTCGGGCTGCTCAACGTAATCAACTTCGCGCACGGCGCATTGTTCATGCTGGGCGCGATGCTCGCGTGGATGGGCCTGTCGTATTTCGGGCTGCCGTACTGGGCGATGCTCGTGCTGGCGCCGGTGCTCGTCGGCGCGTTCGGAATCGCGATCGAACGCTCGATGCTGCGCTGGCTGTACAAGCTCGATCACCTGTACGGGCTGCTGCTCACGTTCGGCCTCACGCTGGTCGTCGAAGGCGTGTTCCGGTCGATCTACGGGTCGTCCGGCCAGCCGTACGACGTGCCGTCGCAGTTGTCCGGCGCGACCAACCTCGGCTTCATGTTCCTGCCGAACTATCGCGCGTGGGTCGTCGTCGCGTCGCTCGCGGTGTGCCTCGCGACGTGGTTCGTGATCGAGAAGACGCGCCTCGGCGCGTACCTGCGCGCGGGCACCGAGAACCCGAAGCTCGTCGAGGCGTTCGGCGTGAACGTGCCGATGATGATCACGCTCACCTACGGCTTCGGCGTCGCGCTCGCCGCTTTCGCTGGCGTGCTGGCCGCGCCCGTGATCCAGGTGTCGCCGCTGATGGGCCAGCCGATGATCATCACCGTGTTCGCGGTGGTCGTGATCGGCGGGATGGGCTCGATCCTCGGCTCGATCGTCACGGGCCTGCTGCTCGGCGTGATCGAGGGCTTCACGCGCGTGTTCTATCCCGAAGCGTCGGCCACCGTCGTGTTCGTGATCATGGCGATCGTGCTGCTGTTCCGCCCGGCGGGCCTCTTCGGCAAGGAAAAATGATGCAGAGAAAAGTGCTCTACGGCGTGCTGCTCGCCGCACTGCTCGCCGCGCCGTTCATCGGCGCGTATCCGGTGTTCGTGATGAAGGTGCTCACCTTCGCGCTGTTCGCGGCCGCGTTCAACCTGCTGATCGGCTATACGGGGCTGCTGTCGTTCGGCCATGCGATGTTCCTCGCGACCGCCGGCTATGCGACCGGCTATTCGATACAGACGCTCGGTTTCACGCCGGAGCTCGGCGTGCTGGTCGGCACCGTCGCCGCGACGCTGCTCGGGCTCGTCGTCGGGCTGTTCGCGATCCGCCGGCAAGGCATCTACTTCGCGATGATCACGCTCGCGTTCGCGCAGATGGTCTACTTCATCTATCTGCAGGCGCCGTTCACGCACGGCGAGGACGGCCTGCAGGGCGTGCCGCGCGGCCGCCTGTTCGGGCTGCTCGACCTGTCGAACGACGTCGCGCTGTACTACGTCGTGCTGGTGGTGGTCGTGGCCGCGTGCGCGTTCATCGTGCGGGTCGTCCATTCGCCGTTCGGCCAGGTGCTCGTCGCCATCAAGGAGAACGAAGCGCGCGCGATCTCGCTCGGCTACGACACCGATCGCTTCAAGCTGCTCGCGTTCATCCTGTCGGCCGGGCTCGCGGGGCTGGCCGGCTCGCTGAAGGTACTGGTGCTCGGCTTCGAGACGCTGTCGGACGCGTACTGGACGATGTCGGGCCTCGTCGTGCTGATGACGCTCGTCGGCGGGATGGGCACGCTGTTCGGGCCGCTCCTGGGTGCCGCGTTGATCGTGGCGCTCGAAGACCGGCTCGGCGACATCGGCGAATGGCTCGCGTCGACGACGGGCGTCGCGTGGTTTCATTCGCTCGGCGAATCGGCGACGATCGTTACCGGCCTGATCTTCATCGCATGCGTGCTGGCATTCCGGCGCGGCATCGTCGGCGAGATGGTCGCGCGGATCAAGCCGTTGAGAGCCTCGTCGTGAGCCGGCCGTGCGCGTCGCCGCGCGTTGATGCGAAGCACCATCCGGCACGCCCGGGAACGGCGTCGCAGCGGGTTGGCGCCGACGCCGCGCGGCACGCTGTTGCCCCATTTTCGTGCGGCGATGCACCATAGGGGTAAATGCTAAGTTGTCGTGGTGCTTAAGCCTCTTTAAGATTCACCTCAGTTCTGATGCACCGCGAAACGAATTTGCAGGTGGAGAACGAGGAGACAATCGAGGCACAAAGTGCCCGGACCCCAAAGCGCTGTTGGACGGAATCCAACAGCGCTTTTTCATTTGTGTGCACGGATTCCATCGATGGTGCATCGGCCCGCGTGACGGCCGCCTCCCGCGTTTGCGTTCGCACCGCGTCTTTCCGCGCTTCGCGCGTCCCCCCGTTTTCCCTTTCCCGCGATCCGTTCGCAGACGATGCGCAATCCTGCACAGGCGCTCCGGGCTTACCCGGTTGGCGTGCACGAAATGCGTCCGTTACACTCGGCTTTCGCCGACCGTGCGGTCGGGAAAATCGGTCGGCAGTTCTCCTACAAGCACAATGCAGAAGAGGGAGTACGGTTGGATGAGCAGCGCAGCGCGGTGGATCGGGGCAGGAGAGGCGGCGAGCGCCGTTCGTTCGTCATCGGATGCGCGATGGGTCGTCGCGGCATTCCCGAGCCGCTCCGCGGCCTGGATGCGCGTCCAGACGCCCGCGCGGATCGTTGCGCTCGCATCCGTATCTGCATCCTCCTCATGAGCGGCCGGTTTTCCGACGTTTCATCGTGCGCGTACTGGGCTGCACCGGCCCGGAATGGCGTGCGTTTCCGCCATCGTTGCGCACGCACCGATTTTCCGCGCGATCCCGCATTTATTCGCCTTCTTCATCCTGACGACATTGCTGCTGCGCATCGTGATGGCCGAATGACCGTTTCGGCCGGCATGCGGCGCATGGGTGCGGCGTTTCACGGGAAAACGAGCATGGGCGCGGATGATCTGGATAATTAAGATATTAACTTGTTTTGGGGATCGGGAGCCGCCCGAGCGACCCGTGGTTTTTTCGAGCAGCGTTTGGAGACAACGTAAATGAAGATGAATCGATGGATGGAGGCCCTGCTTGCCGCGGGCCTCATGTGTGCGGCGGCCACGGCGTCGGCGCAGGTCAAGATCGGCGTGACGCTGTCGGCCACCGGCCCGGCCGCCTCGCTCGGGATTCCGGAAAAGAACACGATCGCGCTGCTGCCGAAGGAAATCGCGGGCAAGAGCGTGCAGTACATCGTGCTCGACGACGCCTCCGACACGAGCCGCGCGGTGCAGAACGTGCGCAAGCTGATCGACGAGGACCACGTCGACGCGATCATCGGCTCCTCCGTCACGCCGAACTCGCTCGCGATGCTCGACCCCGTGTCGCAAGGCAAGACGCCGACGATCTCGCTTGCGGCGAGCGCGCAGATCATCGCGCCGATGGACGCGAAGCGCGCGTGGATGTTCAAGGTGCCGCAGAACGATCAGCTGATGGCCGACGCGATCGCCGGCTACATGGCGAAGCACGGCGTGAAGACGGTCGGCTTCATCGGCTTCGCCGATGCGTACGGCGACAGCTGGTACAAGACGTTCGACGCGGCGGCCGCGAAGAACGGGCTGAAGCTGGTGTCGAACGAGCGCTACAACCGGACCGACTCGTCGGTGATGGGGCAGGTGCTGAAGCTGCTGGGCTCGAACCCCGATGCGGTGCTGATCGCGGGCTCCGGCACGCCGGCGGCGCTGCCGGCCAAGACGCTGAAGGAGCGCGGCTACAAGGGCAAGGTGTACCAGACGCACGGCGTCGCGAACAACGATTTCCTGCGCGTGTGCGGCAAGGATTGCGAAGGCGAGATCCTGCCGGCCGGCCCCGTGCTCGTGACCGATCAATTGCCCGATTCGAATCCGGTGAAGAAGCCGGCGCTCGGCTACAAGGCCGCGTACGAGAAGGCCTACGGCGCGGGTTCGCTGTCGACGTTCGGCGGCCATGCGTGGGATGCGGGGCTGCTGCTGCAGAGGGCGATCCCGGAAGCGCTGAAGAAGGGCCAGCCGGGCACCGAGGCGTTCCGCGAAGCGCTGCGCGCGTCGCTCGAAAGCGTGAAGGATCTGCCCGTCTCGCACGGCGTGATCAACACGACGGCGACCGATCACAACGGCTTCGACACGCGTGCGCGCGTGATGGTGCAGATCGTCGACGGCAAGTGGAAGTTGCAGGCCGAGTAAGCATCACGTGAAACCGGCGTGCGCGGCGCGAACGGCGCCGCGTGTGCCGTCGGCAGGGTGGCGCGCCCCACGGGCCGCACCCGTGCCGCCTGGAACCACCGGGGGCCGCCGCATGGCGCGCGACGGGCCGATCGCTTCGCGCGCGCCCCGGGCGTTTTCGCCTTTCGTTTCTCCGCAGCATTCTCTCTCTCGATACACGAAACGTATGGATCTCTCGATTGCGGCGATCCTCGCGCAAGACGGCATCACGACCGGCGCCATTTATGCATTGTTGTCGCTGGCGCTCGTGCTGGTGTTTTCCGTCACGCGGGTGATCTTCATTCCCCAGGGCGAATTCGTCGCCTACGGTGTGCTGACGCTGGCCGCGTTGCAGGCGCAGAAATTCCCCGCCACCTGCTGGCTGCTGTTCGTGATGGGCATCGCGTGCTTCCTGCTGGAAGTCGGCGGCCTGATCCGCCATCGCGAACGCCGTCATCAGCTCGGCCGCACGCTCGCGACGCTGGCGAGCCGCTACGTGCTGCTGCCGCTCGCGGTATTCGCGGTCACGCGCGGCTTTGCCGCGCAGCCGTTGCCGATGCTCGCGCAGATCGCGCTGACACTCGCGATCGTCGTGCCGATGGGGCCGTTCGTCTACCGGCTCGTGTACCAGCCGATCGCCGAAGGCACGACGCTGCTGCTGCTGATCGTGTCGGTCGCCGTCCATTTCGCGATGGTCGGCCTCGGCCTCGTGATGTTCGGTGCGGAAGGCTCGCGCACCAACGGATTCTCGGACGCGTCGTTCGCGATCGGCAGCATGACGGTATCGGCCCAGAGCATCCTGGTCGTCGTCACGGCGCTCGTGCTGATCGGCGCGCTCTACGTGTACTTCGGCCGCACGATCGCCGGCAAGGCGCTGCGCGCGACGTCGGTGAATCGGCTCGGTGCGCGGCTCGTCGGCATCGGCACGACCGAAGCCGGACGGCTCGCGTTTACGCTCGCGGCAGGGCTCGGCGTGCTGTCGGGGATCCTCGTCGGCCCGCTGACGACGATCTACTACGACTCGGGTTTCCTGATCGGCCTGAAGGGCTTCGTCGGCGCGATCATCGGCGGGCTCGTCAGCTACCCGCTCGCGGCCGCCGGCTCGCTGCTGGTCGGCGTGCTCGAATCGTATTCGTCGTTCTGGGCGAGCGCATACAAGGAGGTGATCGTGTTCACGCTGATCATTCCGGTGCTGCTGTGGCGGAGCTTCGTGACGCCGCATGCGGAAGAGGAGTGACGCGATGAAGACGATGGTACGCAACAAGACCTTCTGGCTGTTTCTCGTGGTGCTGTTCGCGCTGCCGGTGCTGCCCGGCGCGCTGCAGGTGCCCGAGTACTGGATCACGCTGCTGAACTACATCGGCCTGTATGCGATCGTCGCGATCGGGCTCGTGCTGCTGACGGGCGTCGGCGGAATGACGAGCTTCGGGCAGGCCGCGTTCGTCGGCATCGGCGCGTATGCGACCGCGTTCCTGACGACGCGGTACGGCGTGTCGCCGTGGCTCGCGCTGATCGTCGGCGTCGTGCTGACGGCGCTCGTCGCGCTCATGCTCGGCGCCGTGACGATGCGGCTGTCCGGGCACTTTCTGCCGCTCGGCACGATCGCGTGGGGCCTCGCGCTGTTCTATCTGTTCGGCAACCTCGAACTGCTCGGCAAGTACGACGGGATCAACGGGATTCCGGTGCTGAACCTGTTCGGCATCCAGCTCGAAAGCGGCCGCAGCCTGTATTTCCTGATCTGGGCCGTGGTGCTGGCCGCGATCGTGTCGGTGCAGAACCTGCTCAACAGCCGGCCCGGCCGCGCGATCCGCGCGTTGCGCGGCGGCGGCGTGATGGCCGAGGCGATGGGCGTGAACACCGCGTGGATGCGCGTGGTGATCTTCGTCTATGCGGCCGTGCTCGCTGCCGTGTCCGGCTTCCTGTACGCGCACCTGCAACGTGCTGTGAACCCGACCCCGTTCGGCCTGAACCACGGGATCGAATTCCTGTTCATGGCGGTGGTGGGCGGCGTGTCGCACGTATGGGGCGCGGTGCTCGGCGCGGCGATTCTCACCGTGCTGCAGGACTATCTGCAGACGCTGCTGCCGAAGCTGCTCGGTTCGGAGGGCAACTTCGAGATCATCGTGTTCGGCGTACTGATGGTGCTGCTGCTGCAGTACGCGCGCCAGGGCGTCTGGCCGTTCGTCGCGAGACTGTTCCCGCGCGGGCCGCGCGCGCATGTGCCGGAGCAGGCCGATCCGCTGCCGCAGCGCGCGAAGCCCGTGGCCGGCGAGCCGCTGCTCGTGGTCGACACCGCGCGCAAGCAGTTCGGCGGGCTCGTGGCGGTCAACGACGTCAGCTTCGACGTGAAAGCGGGGCAGATCGTCGGGCTGATCGGCCCGAACGGCGCGGGCAAGTCGACCACGTTCAACCTCGTGACCGGCGTGCTGAAGCCGACCGGCGGTGCGATCACGTTTCGCGGCGAGCGCATCGACGGGCTGACGTCGCGTCAGATCGTCCGCCGCGGCATCGGTCGCACGTTCCAGCACGTGAAGCTGTTGCCGGCGATGACGGTGCTCGAGAACGTCGCGATTGGCGCGCATCTGCGCGGTCATACGGGCGTGTGGCGCAGCATCGCGCGGCTCAATGCGCACGAGGAAGCGCAGTTGCTGGCCGAAGCCGCGCGCCAGATCCGCCGCGTCGGGCTCGAGAAGCACATGTACGACGAAGCGGGCAGCCTCGCGCTCGGCCAGCAGCGGATTCTCGAAATCGCACGGGCGTTGTGCTGCGATCCGACGCTGCTGCTGCTCGACGAGCCGGCCGCCGGCCTGCGTTACCAGGAGAAGCAGCAACTCGCCGACCTGCTGCGGCGGCTGAAGGCCGAAGGCATGAGCGTGTTGCTCGTGGAACACGACATGGATTTCGTGATGAACCTCACCGACCGGCTGGTGGTGATGGAGTTCGGTACGCGGATCGCGGAAGGGCTGCCGCAGGATGTGCAGCAGGATCCGGCCGTGCTCGAAGCGTATCTGGGCGGGGTGGAGTGATGACGGACACGACGATGCCGATTCTCGAGGTACGCGGGCTGGCGGTGCGGTACGGGAAGGTGGAGGCGCTGCACGGTGCTGCCATCAAGGTCGGGGCGGGGCAGATCGTCAGCGTGATCGGCCCGAACGGGGCCGGTAAATCGACGCTGCTGAACGCGGTCATGGGCGCGCTGCCAATAACGGGGCACGCGTCGGGCGCGGTCGTGTATCGCGGCAACGATGTCGGCGCGTTGCCGGTCGAGCAGCGCGTCGCGCGCGGGATGTGCCTTGTACCGGAAAAGCGCGAGCTGTTCAGCACGATGACGGTCGAGGACAACCTCATATTGGGCGCATATCGGCGCAAGCAGGCAGGGGAAACGAACTTCCTCGATCAACTCGATCACGTGTTCGCGCTGTTTCCGCGACTGAAGGAGCGCCGTAGGCAGGCGGCCGGCACGCTGTCGGGCGGCGAGCGGCAAATGCTGGCGGTCGGTCGTGCGCTGATGGGCAAGCCCGACCTGCTGATGCTCGACGAGCCGAGCCTCGGGCTGGCGCCGCTGATCGTGAAGGAGATCTTTCATATCATCAACGCGTTGCGCGGTACCGGCGTTGCGACGCTGCTGATCGAGCAGAATGCACGGGCGGCGCTGCAGATCTCCGACTACGGCTATGTGCTCGAGACGGGCGAGTTTGTACTGGAGGGGCCGGCGGCCGAGCTTGCGCAGAATCCGCGTGTAATCGAGACCTATCTTGGATTGGCGAAGAAGACGGCTTGATTGGTGGTGCGGTGGGTAGGAAACGGGCGGCGTGTTTCACGTGAAACACGCCGTTTTTGTTTGCGAGGTCGCGCGGGGGCTCGATGCATCGGCGTTTGGGGGTGGGGGATAAGTCGCTCCGGAATAGTCGGAGGTACTGTGCGGTGCCGCGCAGGCTTGTTCCACCGTCGGCGATGCGTCGCACTTCGGTGGACAAGTCGCGGGACTCCGGCCAGAAATGCTGTGTGGAGTTAGGGCACAGAGTTGTGGTGTCTGGAGTGCCGGTTGGGCACAGACATCGGTCAGATCAGGGATTCCACACATGCTGGCGTGACGATCAACCAGATTTTGCACAGGTGCGACGATGTGCGTAGACGTGCTCGCAGGTACCGCCGAAGCTGCCCGATACGGCAAATTCCCGTCTCCACAGCTAAAAAATCGCCGAAATGCACAGACCCTACCATTCGGACGGCCTTCGGGTGAAAAGCGAACCCGCTATAATTCGGCCCATACATTTCTCAGATAGGTTCGTGCGCAGCTCCGCGTACGGAATCCACCATGCTTTTTCCCACAGAATTTGACGTCATCGTCGTCGGCGGCGGTCATGCCGGCACGGAAGCCGCGCTGGCGTCCGCCCGTATGGGCGCAAAGACACTGCTGCTGACCCACAACATCGAAACGCTTGGGCAGATGAGCTGCAATCCGTCGATCGGCGGCATTGGCAAGGGCCATCTGGTCAAGGAAGTCGACGCGCTGGGCGGCGCAATGGCGGCCGCGACGGACGAAAGCGGTATTCAGTTCCGGATCCTCAATTCGTCGAAGGGTCCGGCCGTGCGCGCGACGCGTGCGCAGGCCGATCGGATCCTGTACAAGGCCGCGATCCGCCACCGGCTCGAAAATCAGCACAACTTGTGGCTGTTCCAGCAGGCCGTCGACGATCTGATGGTCGAAGGCGACCGCGTGGTGGGCGCCGTCACGCAGATCGGCATCCGCTTCCGCGCTCGCGCGGTGGTGCTGACGGCCGGTACGTTCCTCGATGGCAAGATCCACGTGGGCCTGAACAATTACACGGGCGGTCGCGCAGGCGATCCGGCGGCCGTGTCGCTGTCGTCGCGCCTGAAGGAGCTGAAGCTGCCGCAGGGCCGGCTGAAGACCGGTACGCCGCCGCGTATCGATGGCCGCACGATCGACTTCTCGAAGCTCGACGAGCAGCCGGGCGACTTCGATCCGATCCCCGTGTTCTCGTTCCTGGGCCGCGCGGAGCAGCATCCGCAGCAGCTGCCGTGCTGGGTCACGCACACGAACGAGCGCACGCACGACATCATTCGCGGCGGTCTCGATCGTTCGCCCATGTATACAGGCGTGATCGAAGGGGTGGGGCCGCGCTATTGCCCGTCGATCGAGGACAAGATCCACCGGTTCGCGTCGAAGGAATCGCACCAGATCTTCCTCGAGCCGGAAGGGCTGACGACCAACGAGTTCTATCCGAACGGGATCTCGACGAGCCTGCCGTTCGATGTCCAGCTCGAGCTCGTGCATTCGATGCGCGGCCTCGAGAACGCGCATATCCTGCGCCCCGGCTACGCGATCGAATACGACTATTTCGACCCGCGCGCGCTGAAGGCGTCGCTCGAGACGAAGGCAATCAACGGGCTGTTCTTTGCGGGCCAGATCAACGGCACGACCGGCTACGAGGAAGCGGCTGCGCAGGGTTTGTTGGCCGGCCTCAATGCGGGCCGCTACGTGCAAGAGAAGGATGCATGGTGCCCGCGTCGCGACCAGGCGTATCTGGGCGTGCTGGTCGACGATCTCGTCACGCGCGGCGTGGCCGAACCGTACCGGATGTTCACGAGCCGGGCCGAGTACCGCCTGAGCCTGCGCGAAGACAACGCCGACATGCGCCTGACCGAGGTCGGCCGCGAGCTTGGGTTGGTCGACGACGCGCGCTGGGACGCCTTCAGCCGGAAGCGCGACGCTGTTTCACGTGAAACCGAACGCCTGAAGTCGACGTGGGTTACGCCGAAGACGCTGCCGGCGGAAGAGGCGACAGCGCTGCTGGGGAAGGCGATCGATCACGAATACAGCCTCGCCGAGCTGCTGCGCCGCCCGGGTGTGGGCTACGACGGCGTGTGCGGGCTGAAGGGCGGCGAGTGCGGCCCTGCGGAGCCGCTGACGGACGATCCGGTGCTGCTGGAGCAGATCAAGGAGCAGGTCGAGATCGGCATCAAGTATCAGGGCTATATCGAACGTCAGGCATCCGAGATCGAGCGCAACGACGCGAACGAGAACACGCGCCTGCCGGACGGTATCGATTACCGCGAAGTCCGCGGGCTGTCATTCGAGGTGAGCCAGAAGCTCAACGAGTTCCGGCCGGAAACGATCGGGCAGGCATCGCGCATCTCGGGCGTCACGCCGGCGGCCATCTCGCTGCTCATGGTGCATCTGAAGCGTCGCGGCCTGGGCCGCCGTAACGGCACGGCCGCAGAGGCCGCGGAGCAGGGGGACGGCAGCGTCCCGACGCAACAATGACGGTGCGTCGCGCGCCGGCGGTTAATCGGGACGTACTGGAACAGATGCTCGTCGAAGGTACGGCGGCACTCGACCTCACGCTGACGGATACACAACGCAACCAACTGCTCGACTATGTTGCGCTGCTCGGCAAGTGGAACGCGGTCTACAACCTGACCGCGATCCGCGACCCGAAGCAGATGCTGATCCAGCACATCCTCGATTCGCTTTCCATCGTCCCGCATCTGCGCGGCCGTACGTCGGCGCGCGTGCTCGACGTCGGCTCGGGCGGCGGGCTGCCCGGTATCGTGCTGGCGATCGTCGAGCCGGGTTGGCAGGTCACGCTGAACGATATCGTGCAGAAGAAGTCTGCCTTCCAGACGCAGATGCGCGCGGAGCTGAAGCTCGCGAACCTGTCAGTCGTCACCGGGCGGGTCGAATCGCTGCAGCCGGGTGTCGAAGTGCCGGAAAAATTCGACATGATCGTATCCCGCGCTTTCGCTGACCTGTCCGACTTCGTTAAACTTGCTCGACATCTGGTTGCACCGGGCGGGTCGATCTGGGCGATGAAGGGCGTTCACCCGTATGACGAGATTGCGCGGTTGCCGGAAGGCAGCCGCGTGAAGCAGACGATCCGGCTGGCGGTGCCGATGCTCGATGCAGAGCGGCATCTGTTCGAAGTGGCCGTCGACGACGCGAATTGAAGGCGCGCAGTAGCGCGCCGTTTGTTTGAAGGTAAAGGGAACACACCAACGATGGCAAAGATCTTCTGCGTTGCGAACCAGAAGGGGGGCGTCGGCAAGACGACGACATCGGTCAATCTCGCCGCAAGCCTTGCAGCGCAGGAGCAACGAGTCCTGTTGATCGATCTCGACCCGCAGGGCAACGCGACGATGGGCAGCGGGATCGACAAGGCCGCGTGCGAAGCGACCGTGTATGAAGTGCTGATCGACGGCGTGTCGGTGACGGACGCACGTGTGCGTCCGGAAGGCGTGACTTACGACGTGCTTCCCGCGAACCGCGAGCTGTCCGGCGCCGAGATCGAACTGATCGGTATCGACAACCGCGAGCGCCGCCTGAAGGCCGCGCTCGAGCGCGTGGCCGACGACTACGATTTCGTGCTGATCGATTGCCCGCCGACGCTGTCGCTGCTGACGCTGAACGGGCTGTGCGCGGCGCATGGCGTCGTGATCCCGATGCAGTGCGAGTACTTCGCACTGGAAGGGCTGTCGGATCTCGTCAACACGATCAAGCAGGTTCACGCGAACATGAACCGCGACCTGAAGATCATCGGCTTGCTGCGCGTGATGTTCGATCCGCGCATCACGCTGCAGCAGCAAGTCTCCGATCAACTGAAAGCGCACTTCGGCGACAAGGTGTTCGACGCGGTGATTCCGCGCAACGTGCGCCTGGCGGAAGCGCCGAGTTACGGGTTGCCGGGCGTCGTGTTCGACCGCAATTCGCGCGGTGCGCAGGCGTATATCCAGTTCGGTGCCGAGATGATCGAGCGCGTGCGCGCGTTCGAGGTGTCGTGATCCGGACATGAGCGAAGCGAGGAAGAAAGACATGAACGCGGTACCAAAGAAGAAGGGCTTGGGACGTGGCCTCGAAGCGCTGCTCGGCGGCAGTGCCGATATCACCGAAGCGGTGAAGATCGAAGGCGCACCGAACACGCTCGCGCTCGGCAAGCTGCAAGCCGGCAAGTACCAGCCGCGCACGCGGATGGACGAGGGCAGCCTGCAGGAGCTCGCGGCAAGCATTCGCGCGCAGGGCGTGATGCAGCCGATCCTGGTACGGCCCATTTCATCAGACAAATACGAGATCATCGCGGGCGAACGGCGTTTCCGTGCCGCGCGTCTGGCCGGCCTCGATGAAGTGCCGGTGCTCGTGAAGGACGTATCCGATCAGGCTGCCGCCGCGATGGCGCTGATCGAGAACATCCAGCGCGAGGACCTGAACCCGCTTGAAGAGGCGCACGGTATCCAGCGCCTGCTCGACGAGTTCGGTTTCACGCACGAACAGGCCGCCGAATCGGTCGGCCGTTCGCGCAGCGCGGTGTCGAACCTGCTGCGCCTGCTGAACCTCGCGTCACCGGTGCAGACGATGCTGCTGGCCGGCGATCTCGACATGGGGCACGCGCGCGCGCTGCTCGCCGTCGATGCGGCCACGCAGATCACGCTCGCGCATCAGGTGGTCAACAAGCGCATGTCGGTGCGCGAGACCGAGAAGCTCGTCGCGCACACGACCAGGGAAGCGCCGGCCGTGAAGGCGCGTGCGAAGGACGATGGCGGCCGCGATACGCGTCGCCTTGAAGAGGAGTTGTCCGACCTGCTCGCGTCGACGGTGAAGATCAAGCTCGGCCGTCGCGGGCGAGGGCAGGTGCTGATCGACTTCGGCAATCTCGACGCGCTCGAGGGCATTCTCGCGCGACTGCGCGGCAACGTCGCGACCGAAGAGTAACGGGCAACCCATGGAACAGATGGGCACACCGGCGCCGCGCCGGTGGCTCGGCTGGCTTGCGCAGGAACCGGTGCTGTCGGTGCTCGCGCTTGGCCTGATCGTGCTGCAATGGGTGCGCCCGCAACCATTTTCGGTACTCGCCGATCGCGTCGACTGGCAGACGGTCGCGACGCTCGCGGGCCTGCTGATGCTGACCAAGGCGCTCGAGCTGTCCGGCTGCCTGATGTGGCTCGCGCATCGCATCGTGCATCACGTGCATTCCGAACGCGGGCTCGCGTTGCTGCTCGTCGGCTTCGCCGCGGTGTTGTCGATGTGGCTCACCAACGACGTCGCGCTGTTCGTGGTCGTGCCGTTGATGGTGTCGCTACGCGCGCTGACACCGCTGCCGTTCCGGCGGCTCGTGATCGTCGTTGCGCTGGCCGTCAATGCGGGGTCCGTCGCGACGCCGCTCGGCAATCCGCAGAATCTTTTCCTGTGGCAATTGAGCGGCGTGTCGTTCGGCCGCTTCGTGGTCACGCTCGGGCCGCTCGCCCTCGCGCTGATGGCGCTGCTGCTCGTGCTGACTGCGCTGATGTTTCGCGCGAAACCGCTCGACCTGTCCGGCGACGCTGCCGCCTTTCCCGTACAACGGTTGCATGCGCTGATCGCGGCGGTGCTGTTCGCCGCGTTCGTGCTGCTCGCGGATGCGCACCATCCGCTGCCGGGCCTCGTCGGTGTCGCGATCGTGCTGCTCGCCGTCAAACGCGACGCAGTCCTGAAGATCGACTGGCTGCTGCTGCTGATCTTCGTGCTGATGTTCGTCGTGTTGCGCAGTGCGGCTGCGCTGCCCGTCGTGCACGACGCGATCGCGCACGCGCAACTCGATTCGCCGCTGCGTGTCTATGCCGCCGGCGCCGTGCTGTCGCAGGCGATCAGCAACGTGCCGGCTGCGATCCTGCTGTCGGAGTTCACGCACGACTGGCGCGCGCTTGCATTCGGCGTATCGGTCGGCGGCTTCGGTTTTGCGATCGGTTCGCTCGCGAACCTGATCGCGGTGCGTCTCGCGAAGGAGCCGCGCATGTGGCTGCCGTTCCACCTCGTGTCGATTCCGTTCGCGCTGGTGAGCGCGGTGCTCGGCGCGTGGCTGCTCATGCACGGTTGAGCGAGGCCGGTGCGTGCGGCACAGGTGTGCCGTTCGGGTGACGAGCGGGGCGCACGGCGTTCGCGGCGATCAGGGCTGTTGATAAGTGCCGCAACCCACAGTCGAACATCTGTGGCGGCGCGACAACTGACTGGACGAATCGATGCGCGAACCTCCGGTCGAATCTCGCGGGTCGCGCGCGGTGGTCCGGGCGCGGTGTTCCGCTTGTTCCGCCGCGTCGCGCCGGGCCGTTCCCGACCGCTGCACTGCAGCGAATTCGCGGCGGCGGTCGCGCCGCTTCCTCCTGGTCCCCATCGGGCATCGCTTCCCGCCATGCTGCCCGTCGCCGGATTTGTTCGAGCAAGAACTACCGGTGCCCAATCTGACCTTACAACTGTCATCGTACGTCATCGAATCGCGTGTTTTTCCACATGATGACGTGTCGTTTTACGCCGGTTTTTATCACGTCTAAAGCCTTGAATCACTTGCAACTATCGCTTACAATCGCCCGGATTTGTTAGCTAGGCACCCCCGAAAGCTTTCGGAAAGTTTGGGGCGGATTGGGAATTTGCGGAAGGTTGCGATGGCGAGTCAGGAGCCGATCGAAGGTCACGACAAGCACAGCGCGCGCCGCACTCAACCGGTGGTCGACGGGCGGCATGCCGCCGACGACGAATGGGATGCCGAGCAGCAAGACAATACAATCGTTCCGCTTACGCGGGCAGAAGCGGAGACGCTGTTCGGCCCGGACGTGAGCCGACCCTCACGGGTCACGCCTTACCGGGTGGTGATCGCGCAAGTGGTCTTGTCCCTGGTTGCAACGCTGGCGTGGTGGCTGTTTTCCTCGAAGCCGCCGGGCGCCGCTGCGCAATCGGCATTCATGGGCGGAGCGATTGGCTGGCTGCCGAGCGCATTGTTCGCGGCGCGTTTGAGGCGAGGCGGTGCCGACACCGTGATGGGCTGGGTGGTCGGTGAAGTAGTCAAGATGGGTGCGACGATCGCGATGTTCGTGGCGATCGCCGTGTGGTATCCCGGTGTGCACTGGGTGCCCCTGCTGATTACGTACCTGCTCGTGCTGAAAACGTACTGGATAGCGCTGGCCTGGCGATAGGCTTTGAAGTCTTGCGCGGTTTGACCGGAACCTGCGCAGGCGCGTTCCCGCAATAGAGTGTTGCGGCGAAGCGGACGACCGATTTTCGACAATTTGGGTGGCACTAACGATATGGCAACCAGCGAAGGCTCGCGTGCTCTGGATCCGTCCGAGTACATTGCGCACCACTTGCAGAATTTCTCCACCGCGCATCAGACGTCGATTTTCGATATCCACGTCTGGAATCTCGACACGCTGTTCTGGTCGATCGTCTGCGGTCTCGCTACGATTCTGATCCTGTACATGGCTGCCCGCAAGGCAACGCCGGGCGTGCCGGGTCGCTTCCAGTGCGCGATCGAGATGATCGTCGAGATGGTGGAAGACCAGTCGAAGGCCGTCGTGCACGGCAATCGTACCTTCATCGCGCCGCTCGCGCTGACCGTGTTCATCTGGGTCGCGCTGATGAACTCCCTCGACTTCCTCCCCGTCGACCTGCCGGGCCGCATCATCGGCGCGCTCGGTCTGTCGGACGTGATTTCGCACCATCGCATCGTCCCGACGGCCGACCTCAACGGTACGCTCGGCATCGCGCTCGGCGTGTTCGTGCTGATGATCTACTACAGCATCAAGATCAAGGGCGCGGGCGGCTTCGTGCATGAGCTCGTGTCGGCTCCGTTCGGTGCGCATCCGCTGCTGTGGATCCCGAACCTCGGCCTGAACATCGTCGAATACGTCGCCAAGACCGTGTCGCTCGGCATGCGGCTGTTCGGCAACATGTACGCGGGCGAACTGCTGTTCCTGCTGATCGCGTTGCTGGGCAGCATGTGGGGCTTCGGCGCGGACGCGTCGGTGCTCGGCTTCATCGGCCACATCCTCGCGGGCAGCATCTGGGCGATCTTCCACATCCTGATCGTTTTGCTGCAGGCGTTCATTTTCATGATGCTCACGCTGGTGTATCTCGGTCAGGCACACGAGTCGCACTGAGCGGCGGGGCAATCAAGCAGGTTTGTTTTTAGTTTTTTTAATTCCAGTTCCAAGTCTTTTCACAAAGGAGTGATCATGCAAGCTTTCATCGCCAACATCCAGGGTCTGACCGCTATCGGTATCGGCATCATCATCGGCCTGGGTGCTATCGGCGCCTGTATCGGTATCGGCCTGATGGGTGGCAAGTACATCGAAGCATGCGCACGTCAGCCCGAGCTGATCAACCCGCTGCAAACGAAGATGTTCCTGCTGGCTGGCCTGATCGATGCGGCGTTCCTGATTGGCGTCGGCGTGGCAATGCTGTTTGCATTCGCGAACCCGCTCCTGTCGAAGCTCGCAGGCTAAGGTTCCTCGGAAGCATTGCGCCAGGCATCGCCGGCGCAGGGTGGAACGGATGACGAGCGCCAATCGAATTCAGTTTCGACGCGCTCCTCCTCGTTTCAATTTCCGGAATAGCAGATAAGGAAACACCGTGAATCTCAACGCAACCCTGTTTGCGCAAATGGTCGTGTTCCTGATCCTCGCGTGGTTCACGATGAAGTTCGTGTGGCCGCCGTTGATCAACGCCCTCGACGAGCGCTCGAAGAAAATTGCCGACGGCCTCTCGGCTGCGGAAAAGGGGCAGGCGGAACTCGTGGCGGCGCACAAGCGCGTCGAACAGGAACTCGTGCAGGCCCGCAACGACGGTCAACAACGCATTGCCGACGCTGAAAAGCGCGCGCAGGCCGTTGCCGACGAAATCAAGGCCCAGGCACACGCCGAAGCCGCCCGCATCATCGCGCAAGCGAAGGCGGACGCCGACCAGCAAATCGTGAAGGCGCGTGAAACGCTGCGCGGCGAAGTCGCCAGCCTGGCCGTCAAGGGCGCCGAGCAGATCCTGATGCGCGAAGTCGATCAAACGGCCCACGCCCAACTGCTGAATCAACTGAAAGCCGAGCTCTGATCATGGCCGAACTTGCAACCATCGCCCGCCCTTACGCTGAAGCGCTGTTCCGCGTGGCCGAGGCGGGTGACATCGCCGCCTGGTCCTCGCTCGTGCAAGAGCTGGCCCAGGTTGCGCGTCTGCCCGATGTGTTGTCCGTCGCGTCGAGCCCGAAGGTGACCCGTGCGCAAGTGGTGGAGCTGTTGCTCGCCACGCAGAAGTCGCCGCTCGCGGCAAGCGCCGAGGCGAAGAACTTCGTGCAGATGCTGGTCGACAATCATCGTATCGCGCTGCTGCCGGAAATCGCCACGCAGTTCGACGAGTTGAAAAATGCGCGTGAAGGCGCCGCCGATGCCACCATCGTCAGCGCGTATCCGCTGAACGGTACCGAGCTCGAAGGGCTCGTCTCCGGCCTCGAGCGCAAGTTCAAGCGCAAGCTGAAGCCGACGGTCCAAGTCGATTCGTCGCTGATCGGCGGCGTGCGCGTGACGGTCGGCGACGAAGTGCTCGACACCTCGGTTCGCGCGCGCCTTGCTTCGATGCAGGCCGCTCTGGCCGCCTGAGCGCCACGCCGGCACGCAACAGAATTGACTATCAGGAGCGAATAATGCAACTCAATCCCTCTGAGATCAGCGAGCTGATCAAGAGCCGGATCCAGGGCCTTGAAGCGAACGCGGACGTTCGCAACCAGGGCACCGTGATCTCCGTGACCGACGGTATCGTGCGTATCCACGGCCTGTCGGACGTGATGCAGGGCGAAATGCTCGAGTTTCCGGGCAACACGTTCGGTCTCGCGCTGAACCTCGAGCGCGACTCGGTCGGCGCGGTGATTCTCGGCGAATACGAACACATCTCGGAAGGCGACATCGTCAAGACGACGGGCCGCATTCTCGAAGTCCCGGTCGGCCCGGAACTCATCGGCCGCGTGGTCGATGCGCTCGGCAACCCGATCGACGGCAAGGGTCCCGTCAACGCGAAGCTGACCGACGCAATCGAAAAGATCGCGCCGGGCGTGATCTGGCGCAAGTCGGTGTCGCAGCCGGTGCAGACGGGCCTCAAGTCGATCGACGCGATGGTGCCGATCGGCCGTGGCCAGCGTGAGCTGATCATCGGCGACCGTCAGTGCGGCAAGACCGCGGTGGCGATCGACGCGATCATCAACCAGAAGGGCAAGGACCTCATCTGTATCTACGTCGCGATCGGCCAGAAGGCTTCGTCGATCATGAACGTGGTGCGCAAGCTCGAAGAAACGGGCGCGATGGAGTACACCATCGTGGTCGCCGCTTCGGCGTCGGATTCGGCCGCGATGCAGTACCTCGCACCGTATGCGGGCTGCACGATGGGCGAATACTTCCGCGATCGCGGCCAGGACGCGCTGATCATTTATGACGACTTGACCAAGCAGGCATGGGCATATCGCCAGATCTCGCTGCTGCTGCGCCGCCCGCCGGGCCGTGAAGCGTACCCGGGCGACGTGTTCTATCTGCACTCGCGTCTGCTCGAGCGCGCGGCTCGCGTGTCGGAAGACTACGTCGAGAAGTTCACGAACGGCGAAGTGAAGGGCAAGAGCGGTTCGCTGACGGCACTGCCGGTCATCGAAACGCAGGCCGGCGACGTGACCGCGTTCGTTCCGACGAACGTGATCTCGATTACCGACGGCCAGATCTTCCTGGAAACCGACCTGTTCAACGCAGGCATCCGCCCGGCAATCAACGCCGGCGTGTCGGTGTCGCGTGTCGGTGGCGCTGCGCAGACGAAGGTCGTCAAGAAGCTGTCGGGCGGTATCCGTACCGACCTCGCGCAGTACCGTGAGCTCGCCGCGTTCGCACAGTTCGCGTCGGACCTCGACGAAGCGACCCGCAAGCAGCTCGAGCGCGGCCGCCGCGTGACGGAACTGCTGAAGCAGCCGCAGTATCAGCCGCTGCAGGTGTGGGAGCTGGCCGTGTCGCTGTTCGCTGCGAACAATGGCTACCTCGACGACATCGACGTCAAGGACGTGCTGCCGTTCGAGAAGGGCATGCGCGAATTCCTGAAGACGAGCCACGCTGACCTCATCAAGCGCATCGAAGACAACAAGGACTTGTCGAAGGACGACGAAGGCGCGCTGCGCGCCGCGCTCGACGCCTTCAAGAAGTCCGGTGCCTATTGATCCGCGAGGGACACCTTGAAGCGGCGCGGGCCGCATAACGCGCCCGCGCCGCTTCGGTCAAGGAGCAAGCTATGGCTGGAATGAAGGAAATTCGCGGGAAGATCAAGAGCGTGCAAAACACGCGCAAGATCACGAAGGCGATGGAGATGGTGGCCGCATCGAAGATGCGCCGCGCGCAGGAACGCATGCGCGCTGCCCGCCCGTATGCGGAGAAGGTCCGCGCCATCGCCGCGCACATGGGCCGCGCGAACCCGGAGTACCGCCACCCGTTCATGGTGGCGAACGACGGCGCGAACACGGCCGGCATCATCCTCGTCACGACCGACAAGGGTCTGTGCGGCGGCTTGAACACGAACGTGCTGCGCGCCACGCTGCAGAAGTTCAAGGAGCTGGAAGAGAAGGGCCAGAAGGTCGAAGCCACCGCGATCGGCGGCAAGGGCCTCGGGTTCCTGAATCGTTTCGGCGCGAAGGTAATCTCGCAGGTCGTGCATCTCGGCGATACGCCGCATCTCGACAAGCTGATCGGCGCAGTGAAGACGCAACTCGATCAGTACTCGGAAGGCAAGCTGTCGGCTGTCTATATCGGGTACACGCGCTTCATCAACACGATGAAGCAGGAAGCGGTGATCGAACAGCTGTTGCCGCTGTCGTCGGATCGTCTCGAGGGCGACAGCGACACGCCGTCCACGGCGTGGGACTACATCTACGAACCGGATGCGCCCGCGGTGGTCGACGAGTTGCTCGTGCGTTACGTCGAGGCGCTGGTGTACCAGGCCGTGGCGGAAAACATGGCGTCGGAACAATCGGCGCGAATGGTCGCGATGAAGGCTGCTTCGGATAACGCGAAGACGGTGATCAGCGAGCTGCAATTGGTTTACAACAAGAGCCGTCAGGCCGCGATCACGAAAGAACTGTCGGAGATCGTCGGCGGCGCTGCTGCTGTTTAAGCGCGCGCGGGAATTTGACGCTCGGGAAACTGCGCCTTTGCGCGAGTAAAGAATCAGGTATTTAAAGGAAAAGCGATGAGTACTGCTGCTTTGGTAGAAGGCAAGATCGTACAGTGCATCGGCGCCGTTATCGACGTGGAATTCCCGCGCGAAACCATGCCGAAGATCTACGACGCGCTGACGCTCGATGGCTCGGAACTGACGCTCGAAGTCCAGCAGCAGCTGGGCGACGGCGTGGTCCGCACCATCTGTCTGGGTGCATCCGACGGCCTGCGCCGCGGCCTGGTCGTGAAGAACACGGGCAAGCCGATCTCGGTGCCGGTCGGCAAGCCGACCCTCGGCCGGATCATGGACGTGCTCGGCCGTCCGATCGACGAGGCTGGCCCGATCGCCAGCGACGTGACGCGTTCGATCCACCAGAAGGCGCCGGCGTTCGACGAACTGTCGCCGTCGACCGAACTGCTCGAAACGGGCATCAAGGTCATCGACCTGATCTGCCCGTTCGCAAAGGGCGGCAAGGTCGGTCTGTTCGGTGGTGCAGGCGTGGGCAAGACCGTCAACATGATGGAGCTCATCAACAACATCGCGAAGGAGCACGGCGGTTACTCCGTGTTCGCGGGCGTGGGCGAGCGTACCCGTGAAGGGAACGACTTCTACCACGAAATGAAGGACTCGAACGTTCTCGACAAGGTCGCGCTCGTGTACGGCCAGATGAACGAGCCGCCGGGCAACCGTCTGCGCGTCGCGCTGACCGGCCTGACGATGGCCGAGCACTTCCGTGACGAAGGCCTCGACGTGCTGTTCTTCGTCGACAACATCTACCGTTTCACGCTGGCCGGTACCGAAGTGTCGGCACTGCTCGGCCGTATGCCGTCGGCAGTGGGCTATCAGCCGACGCTGGCTGAAGAAATGGGCAAGCTGCAAGAGCGCATCACGTCGACCAAGAAGGGCTCGATCACGTCGGTTCAGGCCGTGTACGTCCCTGCGGATGACTTGACCGACCCGTCGCCGGCCACCACCTTCGGCCACCTGGACGCAACCGTCGTTCTGTCGCGTGACATCGCTTCGCTGGGTATCTACCCGGCAGTCGATCCGCTCGACTCGACGTCGCGCCAGATCGACCCGAACGTGATCGGCGAAGAGCACTACTCGATCACGCGCGGCGTGCAGCAGACGCTGCAGCGCTACAAGGAACTGCGCGACATCATCGCGATTCTGGGCATGGACGAACTGTCGCCGGAAGACAAGCTGTCGGTCGCGCGCGCACGTAAGATCCAGCGTTTCCTGTCGCAGCCGTTCCACGTTGCAGAAGTGTTCACGGGCTCGCCGGGCAAGTACGTGCCGCTGAAGGAAACGATCCGTGGCTTCAAGATGATCGTCGAAGGCGAGTGCGACCACCTGCCGGAACAGGCGTTCTACATGGTCGGCACGATCGACGAAGCCTTCGAAAAGGCCAAGAAGATCCAGTAAGGGCTTGAGTGAGTCGCATGCTGGCGCGTGTCGGCCGGGATGTCAGTCGTCGTTGACTGAGGTTCCGGCCGGCACGCGCCGGCCGCAACATGCTCAACCCGCCGTGCATGAGAGCGCCGCGGGCCGAGAGTAAGCGCTGAAGCGCCAACTCTCGCCAACCACGGCATGGGATCGGAGTAAGCGCTGAAGCGCCGACACCGATCGACAGGAGTCGATATGGCAACCATCAAAGTAGACGTCGTCAGCGCGGAAGAGCAGATCTTCTCGGGCGTGGCGAAATTCGTCGCGCTGCCGGGCGAAGCGGGTGAGCTGGGCATCCTGCCGGGCCACACGCCGCTGATCACGCGGATTCGTCCGGGTGCGGTGCGCATCGAAGTCGAGGGCGGCAACGACGAATTCGTGTTCGTCGCGGGCGGCATTCTCGAAGTGCAGCCGGGCGCCGTGACGGTGCTCGCCGATACCGCGATCCGCGGCAAGGATCTCGACTCGGCGAAGGCCGAGGAAGCGCGCAAGCGCGCCGAGGAAACGCTGCAGAACGCGAAGTCGGATCTCGACCTCGCGAAAGCGCAATCCGAGCTCGCGACCGCGATGGCGCAGCTCGAGGCGATCCAGCGTCTGGCGAAGATTCGCAGCCGGCACTGAGCCGCGCCGCGTATCCCGCGAAAGAAAGCAGCCTTCGGGCTGCTTTTTTTTCGTCTGCGGTTTTCGTCCGTCTTTTTGCGGGCCGGATCGTATCGTCCGGTCGTGCTATTTCACCCGTCCGCCGCGATTCGATGTCAGAGTGTCGTCAGCGGAGCGCGTCATCATCCGCGGTGAGGCCGGCCGTCGCGATCGTCGCCGCGGAGACGGGCGCGGCGCACGCGCGGGCCGATCAGACAAAAACGGACGGAGACATCGATGGCAGCAGACCTTGGCAAGGGGGCGCTGATCGCGCCCGAAAACGGACTGTCGTACGTGCGGGGCGCAACCGACGTGCCGCTATCCGAAGCGACGATCAGCCGGTTCCTGCTCGACACGGCCGGCCGCTTTCCCGATCGTCCGGCCGTCGTGTTCCGCGAGCAGCAGGTGCGCTGGACCTGGCGCGAGTTCGCGAACGAGGTCGACGTGCTGGCCGCGGGGCTCGCCGCGCTCGGGATCGTGAAGGGCGACCGCGTCGGCATCTGGTCGCCGAACCGCAGCGAATGGTTGCTCACGCAGTTCGCGACCGCGCGGATCGGCGCGGTGCTCGTCAACATCAATCCGGCCTACCGCCTGTCGGAACTCGAATACGCGCTGAACAAGGTCGGCTGCAAGGCCGTGATCGCGGCCGAGCGCTTCAAGACGTCCGCCTACGTCGAGATGCTGCAGACCATCGCGCGGGAGCTCGCGACCGCGACGCCGGGCGACCTGCACGCGGCGCGCGTGCCGAGCCTGCGCACGGTCGTTTCGATGGGCGAGGCGGCGCCTGCCGGCATGTTCCGCTTCGCGGACGTGATGGCGCGCGGGCGCCAGGCCGTCGATCCTGCGCTGCTCGATGCGATCGGCGCGACGCTCGAGGCCCACGATCCGATCAATATCCAGTTCACGAGCGGCACGACCGGCAGCCCGAAAGGCGCGACGCTCACGCACCGCAACGTCGTCAACAACGCGCGCTCGATCGCGATGGCGATGCGTTTCACCGAACAGGATTCGCTCTGCATCCCGGTGCCGCTCTATCACTGCTTCGGGATGGTGCTGGCCGTGCTCGCATGCGTGTCGAAGGGCGCCGCGATGGTGTTCCCCGGCGAAGCGTTCGACCCGGTCGCGACGCTCGCAGCGGTGGCCGAAGAACGCTGCACCGCGCTGCACGGCGTGCCGACGATGTTCATTGCGGAGCTCGATCATCCGGAATTCGCGAAATTCGACCTGTCGACGCTGCGCACCGGGATCATGGCGGGCTCGCCGTGCCCGATCGAGACGATGAAGCGCGTCGTGTCGCAGATGCATCTTTCCGAAATCACGATCGCGTACGGGATGACGGAGACGAGCCCCGTGTCGTTCCAGAGCTCGACCGACGATCCGCTGGAAAAGCGCACGACGACGGTCGGCCGCATCCAGCCGCATCTCGAAGTGAAGATCGTCGATCCGGCCGGCGACATCGTGCCGGTCGGCGCGACGGGCGAGCTGTGCACGAAGGGCTATTCGGTGATGCTCGGCTACTGGGACGACGACGCAAAGACGCGCGAGGTGCTGATCGACGGCTGGATGCATACGGGCGACCTCGCGACGCTCGACGAGGACGGCTACTGCAACATCGTCGGCCGCCTGAAGGACATGGTGATTCGCGGCGGCGAGAACGTCTATCCGCGCGAGATCGAGGAATTCCTGTTCCGGCATCCGAAGATCCAGAGCGCACAGGTATTCGGTGTGCCCGATGCGAAGTACGGCGAGGAGCTGTGCGCGTGGATCGTGCTGCGCGCGGACGAGCAGATGACCGAGGACGACGTGCGCGCGTTCTGCAACGGGCAGATCGCGCACTACAAGATTCCGCGCTATATCCGCTTCGTCGACGAACTGCCGATGACGGTGACGGGCAAGGTGCAGAAGTTCGTGATGCGCGACCGGATGATCGAGGAGCTGAAGCTCGACGTGCAGAAGACCGCTTGAAGCGGGACGATGCGCGAAAATGCGGGAGAAACATGGCGGCCTGCGGGCCGCCCATGCAGGTCGCTACGTTTTCGATGGACGAAAAAAAGCGGGCTTATTAGCCCGCTAAAAACCACACGCTACGGGGTTAGCGCGAGGAGACCAAAGATGAAACCGTGTCCGGCGGGGAGCCGGAAACGACTCCAACAGGGATGCCCCTCGGAAGGGCTTCGGTACGTGACCGACTGGCTCGCAGCGCTTCGCGTCCGCTCACACTTGGCACACGAGACCGCATCCGTGTTGAAACCGTTGAGGCCCATTGTGGGCGAATTAATGACCCGTCGCGGTAACAAAGTGTTTCAGGTTGTAACGCCCGCCAGATAAGGCTTTCCGGGATTTTTTGCTGTTTTCGGGGTCCTGAAAAAGGTCATTTTTACCCATATTTTCCGCCGCGTTTTCAAGGTATGCGCGCGATGCGTTTTTCACGTGTATCGGGCGCGATGAATTGCCGATTTTCACGCGAGAAAGTGCATGGCGCGATCGATACCGCGCATGACGATTCATTCGTCAGAAAGATTTTGAAACGTGATCGGTACGCGCGAAAGTCGGCCGTTCGGCCAATCCGACGGGTTTTGCGCCGAGGGCGGGCGCCGCGGCGCGAAGGGAAGATGTAACGACGGCATGCCGGCTGCCGCCGCACGTGAGCGAACGGCGCCCGGCGGCCGCGGGGTCGGTGCCCGCGATCGGCCCGCTTACTTCAGCCACTTGTCCGAAATTGCCTGATATTCACCGGTGGACAGCGCGAGATGCAGCCATTGGTCGACGTACTGCTGGAACACGACGTCGCCGCGCGGCACCATGTACGCCTTCTCGCCGAACTGGAACGGTTTGTCCGGATGCACCGAGCAGAGGCCCGGATTCAGCTTTTGCTGCAACAGCGTCTCGGATGCATCCGTCACCATCACGTCGGCCTTGCCCGCGAGGATCTGCTTGAAGATCGTCACGTTGTCCGGATAGACGGCCAGGTTCGCATGCGTGAAGAACTGCTTCGCGAAGCGCTCGTTGGTGCCGCCCGGATTCACGATCACGCGCGTCTCGGGCCGGTCGATCTGCGCGACGGTCTGGTACTTGTCGGCATCCGCGCAGCGCACGATCGGCGTCTTGCCGTCGACCACGTACGGCTGCGTGAAAAACACGCGCTTCTGGCGCTCGAGCGTCGTCGACACGCCGCCCACCGCGATGTCGCACTTCGCGACGAAGTCGTTGGTGAGGTTCGACCAGCTCGTCTTCACGTAGTCGGTCTTCACGCCGAGCGATTTCGCGAGCGATTCCGCCATGTCGATGTCGATGCCCTCGAAGCGGCCGTCCGCCCGGTAGTACGAATACGGCTTGTAGTCGCCCGTCGTGCACACGCGCAGCGCGCCGCGCGCGAGCACGTCGTCGAGCCGCGAGCCGGCGGCCGGCGCGGTCGTGGCGGTGCCGGCCGCGGTCTGCGCGTGCGCGGCGGTGCAGCACAGCAACGCGGCTGCGGCGAGCGTGGCGAATGTCTTCATCGGTCTCCTCCTTCGTTCGGTTCGATATGAGCGTCCGATCATAACGGAGCCATCGCGCGCGTCATATGGCCGCCATCGCATCGGCATGCGCAGTCCGATCGCGGCTGTCCGGTAAAATGCCGCTTTGCCTTCGCATCGTCGCTCCTACCGTGGCCCATAACCTGCTCAACGACACCTTCCTGCGTGCGCTTCTGCGCGAGCCGACCGACTACACGCCGATCTGGCTGATGCGCCAGGCCGGCCGCTACCTGCCCGAATACAACGCGACGCGCGCGCGCGCCGGCAGCTTCCTCGGCCTCGCGAAGAATCCCGACTACGCGACCGAAGTGACGCTGCAGCCGCTCGAGCGCTTTCCGCTCGACGCCGCGATCCTGTTCTCGGACATCCTGACGATTCCCGACGCGATGGGGCTCGGCCTCGACTTCCAGGTCGGCGAAGGGCCGAAGTTCGCGCATCCGGTGCGTACCGAGGCCGACGTCGCGAAGCTCGCGGTGCCGGACATCGAGGAGACGCTCGGCTACGTGACGGGCGCCGTGCGCGAGATCCGCCGCGCGCTCACCGACGGCCAGGGCCGTCAGCGCGTGCCGCTGATCGGTTTCTCGGGCAGCCCGTGGACGCTCGCGTGCTACATGGTCGAAGGCGGCGGTTCGGACGATTTCCGCACGGTGAAGTCGATGGCGTATTCGCGCCCCGACCTGATGCACCGGATCCTCGACGTGAACGCGCAGGCGGTGGCCGCGTACCTGAACGCACAGATCGAAGCGGGCGCGCAGGCCGTGATGATCTTCGATACGTGGGGCGGCGCGCTGGCCGACGGCGCGTACCAGCGCTTCTCGCTCGATTACATCCGCCGCGTGGTGTCGCAGCTCAAGCGCGAGCACGACGGCGAGCGCGTGCCGGTGATCACGTTCACGAAGGGCGGCGGGCTGTGGCTCGAGGAGATCGCGGCGACCGGCGTCGACGCGGTCGGGCTCGACTGGACGGTCAATCTCGGCGCCGCGCGCGAGCGTGTCGCGGGGCGCGTGGCGCTGCAGGGCAACCTCGATCCGACGATCCTGTTCGCGCCGCCGGCCGCGGTGCGCGAACAGGCGCGCGCGGTGCTCGACAGCTACGGCAACCATCCGGGCCACGTGTTCAACCTCGGGCACGGTATTTCGCAATTCACGTCGCCCGATCACGTCGCCGAACTCGTCGACGAAGTGCATACCCACAGCCGCGCGATCCGTAGCGGAACGGCGAGCTGAACGCAAGCGCCGTCATGCTGCGTTGCGGAATGACGGTGTTTCGTTTCTGAAACTAAACAGGACGCAACCCCGCTCCCGTTGCCGATTCGGTGCTTGTCAAGACTTGACTTATACACATTTTCCACGTTGCAGCGCGGTAGAGCCCCGTATCGGTCAATTTATCTCGCTATGGTTAGGTAATTTGAATAGCAGCCTTATGGAATAAGGCTTCGCGGGGCCCGGCGGCAAGCGGCGAAAAACAGCGGAAAGCGCGGCCCCGCGCGCGTTGCGGCCGTTGAGCGGCGAGTTCTCAACAAAGTTATCCACAGGCTGTGGCAGGGTATACGGCGATTCCTAATGCGAATCCAAAACTTAGCGCCGAATCTGAAGTTTTACTTTAAGTTCGCCGTCGCGGTGCGGGCGAGGATGCAAGCCGTCTGTCCGCCGCATGCCGCCGCTGCCGGAGCATGTCGATGAGCGGCACCTACCTGCGCGTGGCGCTCGACCATCCGCTCGCGACCCTGTTCGACTACCGCTGCGATGTGCAGCCGGCGCCCGTGCCCGGCACGCTCGTGCAGGTGCCGTTCGGCAAGCGGCAGGCCGTCGGGCTCGTTTGCGAAGTCACCACTCACACCGATGTGCCGCCGTCGCGGCTGCGCGCGGTCGATGCGATCTGCGCCGACCTGCCGCCGTTGTCGGCCGACTGGCTCGCGCTCGTGTCGTTCGCCGCCGACTACTATCAGCGCGGGCGCGGCGAAGTCGCGTTGCCGGCGCTGCCGCAGGCGTTGCGCGACGCCGGGCGCTGGGGGCGGCTGCTCGCGCCGGAAGTACGCTACCGGCCGACCGAGGCCGGCCGCGCGGCGCTGCCCGATGCGTTGCCCGCGCGCGGCGCCGCGCTGCGCCGGCTCGCGCAGGCGCTCGTCGATACCGGCTCGCTGGCGCTGCCCGACGCGCGCGCGCTGCATCCGAAGGCGGCCGCGACGCTCGACGACTGGGCGGCGCGCGGCTGGGTGGACGTCGAGGAGATCGGCTGGGCCGATGCGCCTGTGGCCAAACCTGTGGATAACCTGTCGACAAACGGTGGACGCGCTGTGCCGCCGGCGTTGACGGACCAGCAGGCCGAGGCGCTCGACGCGCTCCGCGCCGCGCAGGGGTTCGCGCCGTTCCTGCTGCACGGCGTGACGGGCAGCGGCAAGACCGAGGTCTATCTGCATGCGCTCGCGTCGCTGCTCGACGCGCGGCCGGACGCGCAGGCGCTCGTGCTCGTGCCCGAAATCAACCTGACGCCGCAGTTCGAGGCCGCGTTTCGCGCACGCTTCGCGGGCACGCTCGCCGACGATGCGATCGTCACGCTGCACAGCGGGCTCGCCGAAGGCGAGCGGGCGCGCAACTGGCTCGCCGCGCACACGGGCCGTGCGCGGATCGTGCTCGGCACGCGCCTCGCGGTGCTCGCGTCGATGCCGACGCTCGCGTTGATCGTCGTCGACGAAGAGCACGAGCCCGCGTACAAACAGCAGGAAGGGCTGCGCTATTCGGCGCGCGACCTGGCCGTGTGGCGCGCGAAACAGCTCGGCATCACGGTCGTGCTCGGCTCGGCCACGCCGTCGCTCGAAACCTGGTGGCAGGCCGAGCAGGGGCGCTACACGCGGCTCACGCTGTCGCGCCGCGCGGTGGCCGACGCGACGCTGCCGACCGTGCGGCTGATCGACCTAGAAGAAGAGCGGCGGCGCGGGCGCGCGTCGATGGGCGGGCTGTCGGGGCCGCTCGTCGCGGCGCTGAAGGCGCGGCTCGAACGCGGCGAACAGAGCCTCGTGTTCCTGAACCGGCGCGGTTACGCGCCGCAGCTCGCGTGCGACGCATGCGGCTGGGTGGCCGGCTGTCCGCGCTGCAGCGCCTACGTCGTGCTGCACAAGCCCGAGCACGCGCTGCGCTGCCATCACTGCGGCTGGGAAGCGCGCATTCCGCGGTCGTGCCCCGAGTGCGGGAACGTCGATATCGCGCCGCTCGGACGCGGGACGCAGCGCATCGAGGAGGCGCTCGCCGAGGCCGTGCCGGGCGCCAGGATTCTGCGGATCGACGCGGACAGCACACGCCGCAAGGGCAGTGCGCAGGCACTGTTCTCGGACGTGCACGCGGGCGAAGTCGACATCCTGGTCGGCACGCAGATGATCGCGAAGGGGCACGATTTCCAGCGCGTGTCGCTCGTCGGCGTGCTCAATGCCGATACCGCGCTGTTCTCGCACGACTTCCGCGCGAGCGAGCGGCTGTTCGCGCAGCTGATGCAGGTGAGCGGTCGTGCAGGGCGTGCCGGGCTGCCGGGCGAGGTGATGGTGCAGACGCGCTACCCGCGTCACGCGCTGTACCACGCGCTCGGGCGGCAGGACTACGTGGGCTTCGCGAATTCGACGCTCGGCGAGCGTCGCGACGCGCACCTGCCGCCGTTCGTCTACCAGGCGCTGCTGCGCGCCGAAGGCCGCACGCTCGACGCGGCGCTTGCGTTCCTGCTGCAGGCCGCGACCGCGTTGCCGGGGCTGCCGGGCGCCGATCGTGTGACCGTGTACGACGCGGTGCCGATGACGATCGTGAAGGTCGCGAACGTCCACCGCGCGCAACTGCTGCTCGAAAGCGCGTCGCGGGCGGCGCTGCAGCATGCGCTGCGCGCATGGCTGCCGGAGCTGCGCGCGCTGAAGGGCGTGTTGCGGTGGAGCGTCGAGGTCGATCCGCTGGATATCTGAGCGGCGTACCCGCCCGCATGGCGCGGGCCGCTGCCGGAAGCCAGGAAGCCAGGAAGCCAGGAAGCCAGGAAGCCAGGAAGCCAGGAAGCCAGGAAGCCAGGAAGCCAGGAAGCCAGGAAGCCAGGGCCGCCGGGCGCCCCGACCCGTCTTCCGCCGTCGCGTGCCCGACGCCGGCACCGCACCACATCACCCCAGTGCAACCCGTTTTCGGTCGCTTTCGCGCATGCCGAGGGTTGCACACGCCCGTCGAACCGGCTCGATCAGGGAAAACACCGATCCCGAGACCACGGGCAACCCCTAGGTTGCAACCGGATAAGTGTCTGATTATATTGACTAACTTATGGGTGCAACCTGCCTCTCAATTTGGTTGCACCTTTTTATTGCGTGCCGTAGGATTTCGCGCATCCTCTTACACCACATTGCCGGGCTCGCACCGGCGCACGAACCCACCATGGCAAGCACGACTCTCGGCGTCAAAGTCGACGACCTTCTCCGCTCGCGCCTCAAGGACGCCGCCGCGCGTCTGGAGCGCACTCCCCACTGGCTGATCAAGCAGGCGATCTTCGCGTATCTCGAGCGGATCGAGCACGGCCAGTTGCCGGCCGAGCTGTCGGGCCACAGCGGCGTGACGGAGCTCGCCGACGGACAGACGGCGGACGGCGACGACGACAACTCGTCGCATCCGTTCCTCGAGTTCGCGCAGAACGTGCAGCCGCAATCGGTGCTGCGCGCGGCGATCACGGCCGCGTACCGCCGCCCGGAACCGGAATGCGTGCCGTTCCTGCTCGGCCAGGCGCGTCTGCCCGCGAACCTGCAGGCGGACGCGCAGGCGCTCGCGACGAAGCTGGTCGAGACGCTGCGCGAGAAGAGCTCGGGCGGCGGCGTCGAAGGGCTGATCCACGAGTTCTCGCTGTCGAGCCAGGAAGGCGTTGCGCTGATGTGTCTCGCCGAAGCGCTGCTGCGCATTCCCGATCGCGCGACGCGCGATGCGCTGATCCGCGACAAGATCAGCAAGGGCGACTGGCGCTCGCACGTCGGCCACGCGCCGTCGCTGTTCGTGAACGCGGCGACCTGGGGGCTGATGATCACCGGCAAGCTCGTGACGACCAACAGCGAAGCGGGCCTGTCGTCGGCGCTCACGCGCCTGATCGGCCGCGGCGGCGAGCCGCTGATCCGCAAGGGCGTCGACATGGCGATGCGCCTGATGGGCGAGCAGTTCGTCACCGGCGAAACGATTTCCGAAGCGCTCGCGAACAGCCGCAAGTACGAAGCGCGCGGCTTCCGCTACTCGTACGACATGCTCGGCGAAGCGGCGACGACCGAAGAGGATGCGCTGCGCTACTACGCGTCGTACGAACAGGCGATCCATGCGATCGGCAAGGCGGCCGGCGGCCGCGGCATCTACGAAGGCCCGGGCATCTCGATCAAGCTGTCGGCGCTGCACGCGCGCTACTCGCGCTCGCAGCAGGACCGCACGATGAGCGAACTGCTGCCGCGCGTGCGCGCGCTCGCGCTGCTCGCGCGCCGCTACGACATCGGCCTGAACATCGACGCGGAAGAGGCCGACCGCCTCGAACTGTCGCTCGATCTGCTCGAGGCGCTGTGTTTCGATCCGGAGCTCGCGGGCTGGAACGGCATCGGCTTCGTCGTGCAGGGCTACCAGAAGCGCTGCCCGTTCGTCATCGACTACCTGATCGATCTCGCGCGCCGCAGCCGTCACCGCCTGATGATCCGCCTCGTGAAGGGCGCGTACTGGGATACCGAAATCAAGCGGGCGCAGGTCGACGGCCTCGAAGGCTATCCGGTCTACACGCGCAAGATCTACACCGACGTGTCGTACCTCGCGTGCGCGAAGAAGCTGCTCGCGGCGCCGGACGCCGTCTACCCGCAATTTGCGACGCACAACGCGTACACGCTGGCCGCGATCTACCAGCTCGCGGGCCAGAACTACTACCCGGGCCAGTACGAATTCCAGTGCCTGCACGGGATGGGCGAGCCGCTGTACGAGGAAGTCACGGGCCGCGACAAGCTGAACCGTCCGTGCCGCGTGTACGCACCGGTCGGCACGCACGAGACGCTGCTCGCGTACCTCGTGCGCCGTCTGCTGGAAAACGGCGCGAACACGTCGTTCGTGAACCGTATCGCCGACAAGACGGTGTCGGTGAAGGAACTGGTCGCCGATCCGGTCGACGAAGCATCGAAGGTCGTGCCGCTCGGCGCGCCGCACGCGAAGATCCCGCTGCCGCGCAACCTGTATGGCGACGAGCGCCCCAACTCGATGGGCCTCGATCTGTCGAACGAACACCGTCTCGCGTCGCTGTCGTCCGCGCTGCTCGCGAGCGCGCATCATCCGTGGCGCGCGGCGCCGATGCTCGCCGATGACGCGCTCGCCGACGCACCGGCGCGCGACGTGCGCAACCCGGCCGACCAGCGCGACGTGGTCGGCACGGTCAGCGAAGCGACGGCCGAGCACGTGAGCGCGGCGCTCGCGCATGCGGTGGCCGCCGCGCCGATCTGGCAGGCGACGCCGGTCGACGCGCGCGCCGATTGCCTGGTGCGCGCGGCCGATCTGCTCGAAGCGCAGATGCACACGCTGATGGGCCTGATCGTGCGCGAAGCCGGCAAGTCGCTGCCGAACGCGATCGCCGAGATCCGCGAAGCGGTCGACTTCCTGCGCTACTACGCGGCGCAGATCCGCGGCGAATTCTCGAACGACACGCACCGTCCGCTCGGCCCCGTGGTCTGCATCAGCCCGTGGAACTTCCCGCTCGCGATCTTCATGGGCCAGGTGGCCGCGGCGCTGGCCGCCGGCAACACGGTGCTCGCGAAGCCCGCCGAACAGACACCGCTGATCGCCGCGCAAGCCGTGCGTCTGCTGCGCGAGGCCGGGGTGCCGGCCGGCGCGGTGCAACTGCTGCCGGGCACCGGCGAGACCGTCGGCGCGGCGCTGGTCGCCGATCCGCGCACGCGTGCGGTGATGTTCACGGGTTCGACCGAAGTCGCGCGCCTGATCAACAAGACGCTCTCCGCGCGCCTCGATCCGGACGGCAAGCCGATTCCGCTGATCGCCGAAACGGGCGGCCAGAACGCGATGATCGTCGACTCGTCGGCGCTCGCGGAGCAGGTCGTCGCGGACGTGATGCAGTCGTCGTTCGACTCGGCCGGTCAACGGTGTTCGGCGCTGCGCGTTCTGTGTCTGCAGGACGACGTCGCGGACCGCACGCTGACGATGCTCAAGGGCGCGATGCACGAGCTGACGCTCGGCAACCCCGACCGGCTGTCGACCGACGTCGGCCCGGTGATCGACGCCGAAGCGAAGCAGACGATCGACACGCACGTCGCGGCGATGAAGGACAAGGGCCACGCGGTCACGCAACTGCCGATGCCCGAGACCTGCGCGTACGGCACGTTCGTGCCGCCGACGCTGATCGAGATCGGCAGCATCGACGAGTTGAAGCGTGAAGTGTTCGGCCCCGTGCTGCACGTGGTGCGCTACCGCCGCAACCAGCTCGACAAGCTGCTCGAGCAGATCCGCGCGACCGGTTACGGGCTGACGCTCGGCATCCACACGCGGATCGACGAGACGATCGCGCACGTGATCTCGAATGCGCACGTGGGCAACATCTACGTGAACCGCAACGTGATCGGCGCGGTGGTCGGCGTGCAGCCGTTCGGCGGCGAAGGGCTGTCGGGCACGGGCCCGAAGGCCGGCGGCGCGCTGTACCTGCAGCGCCTGCTCGCGACGCGTCCGTCGGGCCTGCCGCGCTCGCTCGCGCAGTCGCTGGTGGCGGACGGCGCGACCGAAAGCGATGCGCGCGGCAACCCGGCGGCGGCGCTCACGACGCTGCGCGACTGGCTGATCGAGCAGCGCGAGCCGGCGCTGGCCGCGCGTTGCGACGGCTATCTCGCGCAGGTGCCGGCCGGCGCGACCGCCGTGCTGACCGGCCCGACGGGCGAGCGAAACACGTATACACTCGGCCCGCGCGGCACGGTGCTGTGTGTCGCGGCCACGCCGGGCGGCGCACGTGCGCAGTTCGCGGCGGTGCTGGCGACGGGCAACCGCGCGTTGTTCGCCGGCGCGGCGGGCGAGGCGCTGGTCGCCGCGCTGCCGGCGTCGCTGAAGGCGCACGCGGCCGTGCGCAAGCAGGCCGACGCGCCGTTCGACGCGGTGCTGTTCGAAGGCGACAGCGACGAGCTGCAGACGCTCGTGAAGGACGTCGCGCAGCGGCCGGGCCCGATCGTGTCGGTGCAGGGCGTGTCGGTGGGCGCGTTCGAGAACGGCGATGCGGAAGACTACGCGCTCGAGCGGCTCCTGACGGAGCGCTCGGTGAGCGTGAACACGGCCGCGGCGGGCGGCAATGCGAATTTGATGACGATCGGCTGATCATCCTTGCCGTTCGGATCAAACAAAGGAAGCGGCAAGGCGATCCCGAAGCCGCTCCATTTACCCTGGTACCAAGGAGATGCTATGCAACACACGATGAAAAAGGTGGCAGGCGCGACGTTCGTCGCGGTCATGTCGCTGGCGGGGACGGCCCATGCGGATGACGTGAAGATCGGTTACGCAGGGCCGATGACGGGCGCGCAGGCGCACTACGGCAAGGATATGCAGAACGGGATCGTGCTCGCGCTGGAAGACTTCAACGCGACGAACCCGAAGATCGGCGGCAAGGCCGTGAAGTTCGTGCTCGACACGCAGGACGACCAGGCTGACCCGCGCACGGGTACGACGGTCGCGCAGAAGCTGGTCGACGACGGCATCAAGGGCATGCTCGGCCACTTCAACTCGGGCACGACGATTCCGGCCTCGCGCATCTACGCGAACGCCGGCATTCCGGAAATCGCGATGGCGACGGCGCCGGAATACACGCAGCAGGGCTACAAGACGACCTTCCGCATGATGACGTCCGACACGCAGCAGGGCTCGGTGGCCGGCACGTTCGCGTCGAAGGATCTCGGCATGAAGAAGATCGCGATCGTCGACGACCGCACGGCCTACGGCCAGGGTCTCGCCGACCAGTTCGAGAAGGCCGCGAAGGCCGGCGGCGCGACGATCGTCGACCGTGAATTCACGAACGACAAGGCCGTCGACTTCAAGGCGATTCTCACGAAGCTGAAGGCGGCGAAGCCGGACCTCGTCTACTACGGCGGCGCGGATTCGCAGGCAGCGCCGATGGTCAAGCAGATGAAGACGCTCGGCATCACCGCACCGCTGATGAGCGGCGAAATGGTGAAGACGCCGACGTTCCTGAAGATCGCGGGCAACGCGGCCGAAGGCACGATCGCGTCGCTGGCCGGCCTCCCGCTGGAAGAAATGCCGGGCGGCAAGGGTTACGCCGACAAGTACAAGAAGCGCTTCGGCGAAGACGTGCAGACGTACTCGCCGTACGCGTACGACGGCGCGATGGCGATGCTGAACGCGATGAAGAAGGCCGATTCGACCGACCCGGCGAAGTACCTGCCGGTGCTCGCGAAGACCGACATGGCCGGCGTCACGTCGACGCACGTCGCGTATGACGCGAAGGGCGACCTGAAGAACGGCGGCATCACGATGTACAAGGTCGAGAAGGGCGAGTGGAAGCCGCTGAAGAGCATCGGCGGCAAGTAAGCAGCCGGTCGTGATGTTCTGAAGCGCGGGCGGCGGCGAAGGTCGCTGCCCGGCCGCTCATGCATGTAAAAAAGCCACCGGGCCGTCGAGCTCGGTGGCTTTTTTTATCGGCGTGAGCGGAGGCTACTCCCCGCGCACGCGCAGCAGGAACTTCTGCAGCTTGCCGGTCGGCGTGCGCGGCAGCGCCTGCACGAACGTGAATTCGCGCGGGATCTTGTACGCGGCGAGCCGCTCGCCGCAGAACGTGCGCAGCGCATCCGCATCGAGCGCCGCGTTCGCCCGCGTCACGACGTGCGCGACGACCGTCTCGCCCCAGTCCGGATGCGGGACGCCGACGACGGCCGCCTCGGCGATGTCCGGGTGCGCGCCGAGCACGTCCTCCACTTCCTTCGAATAGACGTTCTCGCCGCCGGTGACGATCATGTCCTTCAGCCGGTCGACGATGAACAGGTAGCCATCCTGATCGATCCGCGCGAGGTCGCCGGTGCGATACCAGCCGTGCGGCGCGAACGCGGCGCGCGTCGCGGCCGCGTCGTCGAGATAGCCGAGCATCATGCAGTCGGCCTTCAGCCAGATCTCGCCGGTTTCGCCCGGCCGCGCATCGACGCCGTCCATCCGTACGACCCGCAGGTCGACGCCCGGGCCGCCCTGGCGGCCGATGGAGCCCGCCTTCGCGATCTGCTCGTCCGGATACAGCGTCGTGCCGGCCGGCCCGGTTTCGGTCATCCCGTACACGTGGAAGAACGCGTGGCTGCGGTACGCGTGGGCGAGCCGTTCGGCCTGCGCGGCGCCGATCGGGCCGCCGCCGTACAGCCACGCGCGCACGCTCGACAGGTCGAATGCCGCGAAGCCGTCGATCGTGTCGAGCGGCAGCGTATACGATACCGGCGCGCCGAAATACAGCGTCACGCGCTCGCGCTCGACGGTCTGCAGAAAGCGCAGCGGATGGTATTCGCGCAGCAGCACGACGGTGCCGCCCGCGTACAGCGTGCCGCCGAACCAGTTGTTCAGCGGCGACGAATGCCAGATCGGCATCGCCATCAGCGTGCGCTCGTCGCGGCCGATCCCGGTCGCGAGCGCCGCCTGCATCGCCGCGAGCGTCACGGTGCGATGACTGTGCACGCACCCCTTCGGGCGGCCGGTCGTGCCGGACGTGTAGAGGATCTGCGCGATGTCGTCGTCGGCCGGCTCGATGCCCGCGAGGCCGTCCATCGTCGCGCACATCGCGTCGAAGTTCGGCACGCCGTCGAGTTCCCCCTCGGTGACGAGCCGCCGCGCCGGATGCACGATGCGCTCGACCACCGGCGCGAGCGTCACGTCGAACAGCAGCGCCTTGCTGCCGCTGTGTTCGAGCACGTAGTCGACCTCCGGCGCCTGCAGCTTGTGGTTGACCGGCACGAATGCCGCGCCGAGGCGCCATGCGCCGAACATCAGGTCGACGAAGGCCGGCGTGTTGAGGCACATCGCGGCGACGCGGTCGCCGGCCGCGACGCCGAGCGCGCTCAGCACGGCCGCCGCGCGGTGCGAACGCTCGCGTGCGGCCGCATACGTGATCGTCGCGGATTCGTTGACGAGGAACGGCTTGTCGGGCGTCGCACGGGCGGCGCGGTCGAGGGCGGCGACGAGGTTCATCGAGGCTCCGGGGCGGGGCGAACGACTGCGAATTCGGGTGAACGGGCCGGCGTCAGGCCGGGTACGCGCGCTGCAGCAGTGCGGCGACGTCGATCGCGTGCGGCTCGAAGCCGCCCGCGATGCGGCCCCAGTCGGGCGCGGCGAGCCGCGTCGCGACGAACGCGTCGGCGACGGCCGCCGGCGCATCGCGGCGCAGCAGGCACGCCTGCGCGACGATCGCGAGCCGCTGCGCGAACACGCGGCCCGACGCCTCGAGCGTGTCGGCCGGGGCGGCGAGCATCGCGCGCAACGCGTCGAGCGCCGCGCGAATGCGCGGTTCGCCCGCGCCGAGGTCGGCCAATTCGTCGAACAGCGCGGCGGCCGCGTCGGGCTCGCGCGACACGGCGCGCAGCACGTCGAGACACATCACGTTACCCGAGCCTTCCCAGATCGAGTTGACGGGCGCCTCGCGGAAGAGGCGCGCGATCGGGCCGTCGTCGACGTAGCCGTTGCCGCCGAACACTTCCATCACCTCGCCGGTCAGCTCGACCGCGCGCTTGCAGATCCAGAATTTCGCGGCGGGCGTGACGATCCGCTTCCATGCGCGTTCGCGCGGCGAGTCGTCGCGTTCGAACGCATCGGCAAGGCGCATCGCGAGCGACAGCGCCGCCTCGCTTTCGAGCGCGAGATCGGCGAGCACGGTGCGCATCAGCGGCTGCTCGGCGAGCGCGCGGCCGAATGCATGGCGCTGGCGCGTGTAGGCGATCGCCTGCACGACGCCCTGGCGCAGCATCGCCGCGCTGCCGAGCACGCAGTTCAGCCGCGTGGTGGTGGCCATCTCGATGATGGTCGGAATGCCGCGGCCTTCGTCGCCGAGCATGATCCCCCACGCATCGTTCAGCTCGACCTCGCTGCTCGAGTTGCTGCGGTTGCCGACCTTGTTCTTCAGCCGCTGGATCTCGACTGCGTTCTTCGTGCCGTCCGGCCGCCAGCGCGGCACGTAGAAGCACGACGGGCCGCCGGCTTCGGTGTGCGCGACGACGAGGTGCGCGTCGCACATCGGCGCGGAGAAGAACCACTTGTGGCCGCGCAGCCGGTATTCGCCGCCGCGCCCGCCCGCGCCGACCGGCGTGGCGAGCGTCGTGTTCGCGCGTACGTCGGAGCCGCCCTGTTTCTCGGTCATGCCCATGCCGAACCAGATCGCGCGCTTGTCGGCGACCGGCACGTCGCGCGGGTCGTAGTCGTCGCTGTAGAGCTTGTCGCGCAGCAGGTCCCACAGCGCCGGCTCCTTCTGCAGCACGGGAATCGCGGCCTGCGTCATCGTCGCGGGGCACAGCGTGCCGGCCTCGATCTGGCCGTGCAGGTAGAAGCCGGCGGCCGTCGCGGCCCAGCGGCCGCGGCGCGCGTCGCGGAACGCGAGCGACACGAAGCCTTCGTGGCGATACTGGCCGAGCAGTGCGTGCCATGCGGGATGGAAGTCGACGCGGTCGATGCGCCGGCCGCGCCGGTCGAACGCGTTCAGTTCGGGCGTGTGGCGGTTCGCTTCGTCGGCGAGCCGCGCGGTGTCGGCGCTCCCGAGCCGCGCGCCGTACGCGTCGAGCTGCGGCACGGCCCAGTCGGCGCCCGCCCGGGCGAGCGCGCCGCGCAGCGCGAGATCCGTCGCGAAGAGGTTATAGTCGACGAGTTCGTCGAACTGGTTCGTGACGGCGTGAGTCGAGTCGGTCATCGCGGTTGTCTCCGGTCTCATGCTTCGCGGTCAGCCGGCGTCGTGCCGCGCGGAGAGCGCTTCGGCGCGGGTTCCGGCTTCCGGTAAACGGATGCCCTGCTGAATTCAGAGTAGCAAATATGCCGCCGCGACATGTTCAGGTTCCGGCGCCGCCCGGCTCGCCGGCGGCGCAACCCGCGCCCGCGTTGCGCCGCCGGCCGCGCCAGTCGCGCGCGCAGGCGAGCTCCGACGCGCTGCAACAGGCGTTCGTTCAGCTTTTGCTCGAACGCGGCTACGCGAAGGCGACGATCCGCGAGATCGCGGCCGTCGCGGGCGTCAGCATCGGCACCTTCTACGAGTATTTCGGCGACAAGCAGAGCCTCGCGGCGCTCTGCATCCACCGCCGCGTGCTGGCGCTGGCCGACCGGCTGCGCGACACGGTGCAGCGGTTGCGCGGCGCGCCGCGGGCCAGGCTCGCCGCCGCGCTGGTCGACCTCCAGGTCGAGACGATCGCCGCCGACGCGGCGCTGTGGGGCGCGCTGTTCGCGCTGGAGCGGCAGGTGTCGCCGCTGACCGCCTATCGCCGGCATTACGACGCCTATGTCGCGCTGTGGCGCGATGCGCTCGCGCACGCGGCCGACCCGCCGCCGGCCGAGCGGCTCGACGGGCTCGCGCGGATGGCCCACACGATCTGCTACGGCGGGCTGTCGCAGGCGCTGCTGACGCTCGGGCCGGCGCTCGATTTCGCCGCGCAACGCCGCGAACTGCGGGCCGTGCTGCTCGCGTACCTCGCGGCGGCGAATGGATAGCCCTTCGTAGGGGAAATGCCTGATTCGCATGTCGAGGCCGCAGATCAGCCTTGCCGGTGCGTACTTCTCGCCGCGAGCCATGAGAAAAATGCATGGTCGCCATGACGAACTTTCGATTGTCCGCCGATATTGGCTGGGGCTAAATCATGCGGCAGATGCAGGGCCGCGCAGGGCGCGGCCGGCCGAAGGACATCAGGAGGAGGAGTCATGCGAAGCGCTACCGCGCCCCGTTCGAAACTGCCCGACGTCGGGACGACGATCTTCACGGTGATCGGCCAACTGGCCGCGCAATACGATGCGTTGAACCTGTCGCAGGGCGCACCCAATTTCGCGCCCGATCCGGCGCTCGTCGAAGGCGTCGCGCGCGCGATGCGCGACGGCCACAACCAGTACGCGCCGATGGCCGGCGTGATCGCGCTGCGCGAGCGGCTCGCCGAGAAGACCGAGGCGCTGTACGGCGCGCGCTACGACCCGGCGACCGAGATCACGGTGATCGCGAGCGCGAGCGAAGGGCTTTATGCGGCGATCAGCGCGCTCGTGCATCCGGGCGACGAAGTGATCTATTTCGAGCCGTCGTTCGACAGCTATGCGCCGATCGTGCGGCTGCAGGGCGCGACGCCGGTCGCGATCAAGCTGTCGCCCGAGCATTTCCGCGTGAACTGGGACGAGGTGGCCGCGGCCATCACGCCGCGCACGCGGATGATCATCGTCAACACGCCGCACAACCCGACCGCGACGGTGTTCTCCGCCGACGATCTCGAGCGGCTCGCGCAGCTCACGCGCGACACGGGCATCGTGGTGCTGTCCGACGAAGTCTACGAGCACGTGGTGTTCGACGGCGCGCGGCACCAGAGCGTCGCGCGCCACCGCGAGCTGGCCGAGCGCAGCGTGATCGTGTCTTCGTTCGGCAAGTCGTTCCACGTGACCGGCTGGCGCGTCGGCCATTGCCTCGCGCCGGCCGAGCTGATGGACGAGATCCGCAAGGTGCACCAGTTCATGGTGTTCTCGGCCGACACGCCGATGCAGGTCGCGTTCGCCGAAATCTTCGCGCGGCCGGACAGCTATCTTGGCCTGTCGGCGTTCTACCAGGCCAAGCGCGACCTGCTCGCGCGCGAGCTGGCCGATTCGCGTTTCGAGCTGCTGCCGAGCGAAGGCTCGTTCTTCATGCTCGCGCGCTTTCGCCACTTTTCGGACGAAAGCGACAGCGATTTCGTGCTGCGCCTGATCCGCGACGCGCGTGTCGCGACGATTCCGCTGTCGGCGTTCTATACCGACGGCACCGACGCCGGCGTGATCCGGCTCAGTTTTTCGAAGGACGACGCGACGCTGGTCGAAGGCGCGCGGCGACTGCGTTCGCTGTAGAAAAACCGGCGACGGGCAACCGGCGACGGGCATCCGGCGACGGGCACGTCGCATCGACCAGACACAGGAGATCACGATGAAGCACACGGCCACCCTGAAACTCGCGTTCGCACTTGCGTGCGCAATCGGCTCCGGCGCGGCGCTCGCCGATGCGCCGACGCTGCGTTTCGGCCTCGAAGCGCAATACCCGCCGTTCGAATCGAAGGCGCCGAACGGCGACCTGCAGGGCTTCGACATCGACGTCGGCAATGCCGTCTGCCAGACGGCGAAGCTGTCGTGCAAATGGGTCGAGACGTCGTTCGACGGGCTGATTCCGGCGCTGAAGGGCCGCAAGTTCGACGCGATCAACTCGGCGATGAACGCCACCGAGCAACGGCGCCAGGCGATCGACTTCACGACGATCATCTATCGCGTGCCGACCCAGCTGATCGCGCGCACCGGCAGCGGCCTGCTGCCGACGCCGGAATCGCTGAAGGGCAAGCGCGTGGGCGTGCTGCAGGCGTCGATCCAGGAAACCTTCGCGAAGGCGCACTGGGAGCCGGCCGGCGTCGCGGTCGTCGCGTACCAGGACCAGAACCAGGCGTATGCGGATCTGGTCGCGGGCCGCCTCGACGCGACGCTCGTGCTCGCGCCATCCGGCCAGCGCGGCTTCCTGTCGCGCCCGGACGGCAAGGGCTTCTCGTTCGTCGGCCAGCCGGTGCACGACGACAGGATTCTCGGCAGCGGCATCGCGTTCGGGCTGCGCAAGGGCGACGATGCGCTGAAGGCGAAGCTCGACGCGGCGATCGACAAGCTGAAGGCGGACGGCACGGTGAAGTCGCTCGGCCTGAAGTATTTCGGCGATATCGACATCTCGACGAAGTAAGCGGGCCGCGCACGATGCCGACCCCGAACCCGACCGCCGCGGGCAGTGCACCGGACGGCATGCCGCTGCCGGACGATGCGCTCGGTGCCGTGCTCGCCGCCGAACTGGGCGACGCGCTGGTCACGCGTGCGGCCGATATCGACCCGCGTTACTTCACCGCGTACAACGAGCCGGCCGGCGTGCGGCCGCGTGCGCTGGTGCGCCCGCGCAGTGTCGACGACGTGTCGCGCACGCTCGCGGCATGCATGCGGCTCGGCCAGCCGGTCGTGCCGCAAGGCGGGCTGACGGGGCTCGCGCGCGGCGCGGTCGCGCTGGGCGGCGAGGCCGTGCTGTCGATGGAGCGCTTCGCGGGCATCGAAGCGCTCGACGCGGCGGCCGGCACGATCACCGTGCGCGCGGGCACGCCGCTGCAGACGGTGCAGGACGCCGCTGAAGCGGCGGGCTTCACGTTCGGCGTCGATCTCGGCGCGCGCGGCTCGTGCCAGATCGGCGGCATGCTCGCGACCAATGCGGGCGGCACGCGCGCGATCCGCTACGGGATGATGCGCGAGCAGGTGCTCGGGCTCGAGGTCGTGCTCGCGGACGGCACGGTCGTGTCGTCGATGAACCGGATGCTGAAGAACAACGCCGGCTACGACCTGAAGCAACTGTTCATCGGTAGCGAAGGAACGCTCGGCGTCGTCACGCGCGCGGTGCTGCGGCTGCATCCGTTGCTCGCGGCGCCGGCCACGGCGCTCTGCCGCGTGCGCGACTACGATGCGGTGGTCGGGCTGTGGAACCGCATGCGCGCGCTGTCGGAGGTCGTCAGTTTCGAGGCGATGTGGCCGGCGTTCTACGACTACGTCGCGCGCCATACGCCGGGCGTAACCGCGCCGTTCGAGGGCGACGGCGGTTTCGCGGTGTTGATCGAATGTGCGACGAGCGCGCCGGGCGGCGATGCGCACCATGCGCTCGAAACGGGGCTGGCCGCGGGGTTCGATGCAGCGCTCATCGACGATGCGGTACTCGCGAGCTCCGAGCGGCAGGCGCGCGATCTGTGGACGCTGCGCGAGGGGCTTGCGATCGATGCGCTGCCCCATCTCGTCAACTTCGACGTGAGTCTGCCGACGGGCGAACTCGGCATGTTCGCCGAGCGCTGCGAGGCGGCGTTGCGGGCGCGCTGGCCGGCGCTCACGTGCCTGTTCTTCGGCCATGTCGGCGACGGCAACGTGCATATCGGCGTGTCGCTGGCCGGGATGACCGACGCGGACGCCGATGCGCTCGATCGCTGCGTGTATGCGGTGGTGCGCGACATGGGCGGCTCGGTGTCGGCCGAGCACGGGATCGGCGTGCTCAAGCGTCCTTATCTCGCGCACACGCGCAGCGACGCGGAAATCGGGCTGATGCGGCGCCTGAAGGCCGCGCTGGACCCGCGCGGAATCCTGAATCCCGGCAAGGTGCTTTGACGAGGGCGATTCCCGTTGCCGGCGGGAATCGGCCTTCGTGACGCGTCAGCCGTCCACCCAGCGCAGCGCGCCGATCTTCAGGTGTTCGACCACACTGCGCGCCCAGTCGAGCTCCGCATTGAGCAGCACGAGCGCATGCTCGTTTTGCAGCAGGAACAGGCGCGGCACCTGATCGGCCTGCGCGGTGGCGCGCAGCGCTTCCAGCCGCTCGCGCTCGGCGTCGAGCCGTGTGATTCGCAGTTCGAGCTGATGGCGCGCATCTTCCGCATCGAGCAGGGGCAGGAACGCGAGGCCGGCGCCGAACGCCGGGAATTCATTCGCGGGCTCCGCGAGCAGCGTATGCAACCACGCCTGCCCCGCCGTGTGCCCGGCTTCGGTCAGCGCATACAGCGTGCGCTCCGGAAACGCGCCGTCGCGCTCGGTGTCGTGTACGGCGATCAGCCCGTCGCGCAGCAGCCGGTCGATCGTCTGGTACAGGCTCGTACGCTGCCGTACGTTGACGACTTCGTCGTATCCGCGCGCCTTCAGTTGCTGCAGCATCCCGTACGGATGCATCGGCGTTTCGGTGAGCGTCGCGAGGACGGCCAGCGCGAGTGGGGACGGGCGGCTCATAGACATGAATAGTTAAAGTATACCTAGTAACGATATAACTATTCTCAGGCAGACTATCTTGTTTGACAAGGGTTTCAGCCGAGGTGCGAGCGCTTCGCGGCCGGCGCGACGGTTTCCATCGTCGCGAGGCCGTGCACGATTCCGCAATCCTCGACCGAATGCTCGCCGACGCACCGGCGGCGCAATTCGGTGAGCTGATCGCGCAGATGCGTCAATTCCGCGAGGCGTGCATCGACGTGTCCGATGTGATCGTCGAGCAGCGAATTGATCGAATCGCAGCGATCGGCCGGCGTGTCGGTGAGTTGCAGCAGCGCACGGATTTCGTCGTGCGCCATGTCGAGCGCGCGGCAATTGCGGATGAAGCGCAGCCGCTCGACGTGCACGTCGGTGTAGTTGCGGTAATTCGAATCGGTGCGCTCCGCGTCCGGCATCAGACCCTCTTTCTCGTAGAAACGGATCGTCTCGGGGGTGCAGCGGGCCGCTTTGGCCAGTTCGCCAATCTTCATGCCTTTCTCCCGTGTAAGGGTTGACCTTGTAGTGGCTTCAGGGTGTTAACTCTACACCGTCAAGCCACAAAGGAGGTTGTCATGACCGACGCCCAGCGTCCCCACGACCCACGACACCGTCAGGCCGGCGGCGCCGACGCCTGCCGCGCCGATTCGCGCGACACGCAGACGGCGACCGTAGCCGACGCGGCGCCGGCGGCCGGCGAGCGCGCGCACGGCCATGGCCACGATCACGATCACGGGCACGCTCACGCAGCTCACGCAGCTCACGCAGCTCACGGCGATGCGGGTGATGACCACGATCGCGACCATGTTGGCGACGGCAAGCATGTACACGGCGCCACGTGCTCGCACGACCACGCCGCGCATGACCATGCCGGTCACGACCACGACCACGACCACGACCACGACCACGACCACGACCACGACCACGACCACGACCACGACCACGACCACGACCACGACCACGCGGCCGGCGAGTGCTGCGCGCCGGCCTCGCTGACGCTCGCGCCGCTGCCGGTCGCGCAGGCGACCGCGTCGGGCCACGTGCGCTCCGCGTTCCGGATCATGCAGATGGACTGCCCGACCGAGGAAACGCTGATTCGCAAAAAGCTCGGCGGGATGGGCGAAGTGTCGGCGCTCGAATTCAACCTGATGCAGCGGATGCTGACCGTCGAGCACGTGCCCGGCGCGCAGCCGGCGATCGAGGGCGCGATCCGCACGCTCGGAATGACGCCGGAGGCCGCCACGGCCGGCGCCCCGGCGGCGCGCGTCGCCGACGCGCCTGCGAAGCCGTGGTGGCCGCTGGCGCTCGCCGGCGTCGCCGCGCTCGCGTCCGAAGGCGCGACCTGGGCCGGGCTCCCGGTGTGGCTGTCGGCGGCGCTCGCGCTGGCCGCGGTGCTCGCGTGCGGGCTCACCACGTACAAGAAGGGCTGGATCGCGATCCGCAACGGCAACCTGAACATCAACGCGCTGATGAGCATCGCGGTGACGGGCGCGATGGCGATCGGCCAGTGGCCGGAGGCCGCGATGGTGATGGTGCTGTTCACGATCGCCGAGCTGATCGAGGCGAAGTCGCTCGACCGTGCGCGCAATGCGATCCAGGGCTTGATGCAGCTCGCGCCGGACACCGCGACCGTACGGCAGGCCGACGGCGCATGGCGCACGATCGAGGCCGCGCAGGTCGCGCTCGGCGCGGTCGTGCGCGTGAAGCCGGGCGAGCGGATCGGGCTGGACGGCGAAGTCGTCGCGGGCCGCTCGACAGTCAACCAGGCGCCGATCACCGGCGAGAGCCTGCCCGTCGAAAAGACGACCGGGGACGCCGTGTACGCGGGCACGATCAACGAATCGGGTTCGTTCGAATACCGCGTGACGGCCGTCGCGGCCAACTCGACGCTCGCGCGGATCATCCACGCGGTCGAGGAAGCGCAGGGCGCGAAGGCGCCGACGCAGCGCTTCGTCGACCAGTTTGCACGCGTCTACACGCCGATCGTGTTCGCGGTCGCGCTGCTGGTTGCGGTGGCGCCGCCGCTCGTGATGGGCGGCGCGTGGCACGACTGGATCTACCGCGCGCTCGTGCTGCTCGTGATCGCGTGCCCGTGCGCGCTGGTGATCTCGACGCCGGTGACGATCGTGTCTGGCCTCGCGGCCGCGGCGCGGCGCGGGATTCTCGTGAAGGGCGGCGTCTATCTGGAAGAAGGGCGCAAGCTCGCGTGGCTCGCGCTCGACAAGACCGGCACGATCACGCACGGCAAGCCGGTGCAGACCGACTTCGACGTCCATGCGGACGGCGCCGATGCGGCGCGCGTGCGCCACCTCGGCGCGAGCCTCGCCGCGCGCTCCGATCACCCGGTGTCGCAGGCGATTGCCGCCGCGGCCCGCGATGCCGGCACGACGGCATTCGCCGATGTGCAGGACTTCGAAGCGATCGTCGGGCGCGGCGTGCGCGGCACGATCGACGGCACGCGCTACTGGCTGGGCAACCACCGGCTCGTCGAGGAGCTCGAGCGCTGCTCGACGGCGCTCGAGGCGAAGCTCGACGCACTGGAGCGGCAGGGCAAGAGCGTCGTCGTGCTGGTCGACGACACGCGCGTGCTCGGCATCTTCGCGGTGGCCGACACGATCAAGGACACGAGCCGCGACGCGATCGCCGATCTGCATGCGCTCGGCATCCGCACCGCGATGCTGACGGGCGACAACCCGCATACCGCTCAGGCGATCGCGCGGCAGGCCGGCATCGACGACGCGCGCGGCAACCAGTTGCCGGAAGACAAGCTCGCGGCGGTCGAGGAACTGTCGGTGGGCGGCGCGGGCGCGGTCGGGATGGTCGGCGACGGGATCAACGATGCACCGGCGCTCGCGCGCGCCGACATCGGCTTCGCGATGGGCGCGATGGGCACCGACACGGCGATCGAGACGGCCGACGTCGCGTTGATGGACGACGACCTGCGCAAGATCCCGGCGTTCGTGCGGCTGTCGCGCGCGACGCACCGCGTGCTGGTGCAGAACATCGGCTTCGCGCTCGGCGTGAAGGTCGTGTTCCTCGGCCTGACGGTCGCGGGGCTCGGCACGATGTGGATGGCGGTCTTCGCCGACGCGGGCGCGAGCCTGCTCGTCGTGGCCAACGGCTTGCGGCTGCTGTCGTCCTCCGGGGCGTTCGGCGGCGCGCAGGCCAAGCGTTGAGGAGCGGGCGATGAGCTTTCTGAAACGGATGCTCGGTGGCCATGGCGGTGGCCATGGCAGCGGGCACGGCAACGGGCACGGAAACAGCGGAAACGGTGGTCCCGGCAGCCACGGCGGCCCCGGCAGCGGCAACGGCCATCACGGCGGTCCGCGCCAGGGCGGGCATGGCGGCCACGATGCGCGTGGCCGCGATCGCCACGGCTGGGGCTGGCAGGCGCCGGCCGATGCCGGTGGCGGGCGAGGCGGCCACGGCGGCAACGTGCCGCTGAGCCAGCTCGCGTGCGCGGGCTGCGGCGCGCTCAACGCGGCCGACGCGCGCTTCTGCGCGCAGTGCGGCGCGGCGCAACGCGGCAAGGCTTGCAGCCGCTGCCATGCGGCGCTGGCGGCCGACGCGCGGTTCTGTCCCGGCTGCGGGACGCCAGCTGCTTAGATCTGCGTGCGTTCGCGCCGGCCGCGCATGAGCATTGGCCGGCACGTTGCGTTCGACGGCCGGCGCGGCGGCCCGTCGCTCAACGCAGCGGCAGGTGAATTTCGGTGCGCAGGTCGGCCGGCGCCGTGTCCATCGGCGTATTGAGGTACAGCTCGAACGGCGGCGCGTCGGCGGCTTCGCGGCCCGAGTGACGCAGCCAGTCGCCGTAGAGCCACTGATAGGCCGACTTCAGGTCCGCATACGGCCCCGTATGCAGGAGCACCGCGTATTCGCCGCCTGCGATCGTCGCACGCTCCACCGGCGGCTCGGGTGCGACGTCCGGCGCGCCGTCGGCCGGCATGAAGCACGCTTTCGCGCGCAACTGCGCTTCGGGCGTCGTGTCCGGATCGTCGTAGAAAATCCCGATCATCTTCGCGCCCGGGCCGATCAGCCCGTGCTGCCCGACCCACGCGCCGATCCGCCCGAACGCGTCGCCGGCCTTCATGTACGCGCCGGTGTGCGCGACCGCGTAGCCGCGCTGTTCCGGCAGGCGCCGGATCTCGACCTCATGCTTGAACATGTCTGCCTCTCCTCTCTGTAACGGATAAATCGGCCGGTGGGTGCCGCTGCGCCGGTGCTGCGCGGGCAGCACGCCGTACGCGTCGCGAAACGCCCGCGCGCCGCGCGATCTCGTCGAGCGGCCGCGCGGTGCAGACCAGATCCTCGGATGCCCGCACCATCCGCATCCGCCGCACCATCAGCACGATCGATTCGCCGTACATCGCGCGGTAGATGCGCTGCCAGTGATACGGCGACAGGCACGCGATTTCGGCGAGCCGGTTCAGGTCGAGCGGGCCGTCGAGATGCGCGCCGATGTACGCATGGACACGCGCCACGCTCGCCGCGTAGCGGACCCATGCAGGCGGATCGGTTTTCGTTTCGGCTGCGGCATCGACGTGTCGTGGCTGGAACCCGACGCCACGGTAGCACGGCCCGAATGGACAAATCTTGCGGAAAAGCGTAGCGGTCCCAAATCCGCCCCTTTTTATTTCACCGAAATAGGGTCTTGTCCCGCTGCGATCTAGAACTAAAGTTAAAGACGGTGAAATCGGGTGATCCCGTCATTTTTCTCGGGTAAGTTGCTCGGACGGAGCACCACGCTTTTCGAAGTACGCAGGTCGTTCGTCGATGTTCAATCGCACCACCACGTTTTCGGGAGAAGAAGAAATGGATGCTTCCAGCTTCATCACGTCGCTGCAGACCACGCTAGGCGGATACCTGCCCAAGATCGCCGGCGCGATCGGCATCCTGGTAGTCGGCTGGCTGATCGCCGTGGTGGTGCGGGCCGGCGCGCTGCGCCTGCTCAACGCACTGAAGGTCGATCAGCGGATCAACGAAAGCACCGGCCAGGGCGCGTGCGTCGAACGCATCATCGCCGGCGGCCTGTTCTGGCTCGTGCTGCTCGTCACCGCGGTGGGCATCTTCAACGTGCTCAACCTGTACGCGGTCTCCAATCCGTTCTCGCTGCTCGTCACGCACATCGTCAACTACCTGCCGAACCTGATCGGCGGCGCGGCGCTGACGCTGATCGCGTGGCTGATCGCGTCGCTGCTGCGCAGCCTCGCGAACCGCGCGCTGAAAGCCAGCAAGGTCGACGCCACGCTGTCCGAAAGCGCCGGCATGCAGCCGATGAGCGGCTATCTCGGCGACGTCCTGTTCTGGCTGGTGATCCTAATGTTCCTGCCGGCGATCCTCGGGTCGTTCGCGCTGTCGGGCCTGCTGTCGCCGGTGCAGGGAATGGTCGACAAGCTGCTCGCGATCGTGCCGAACATCTTCGCGGCCGCGGTGATTGGCTTCGTCGGCTGGATCGTCGCGCGCGTGCTGCGCGGCCTCGTGACGAACCTGCTGGTCGCCGCCGGCGCCGACCGCCTCACGCAAGGGATCGACAGCCCGACGCCCGTACGCGTGTCGAGCCTGGTCGGCACGATCGTCTACGTGTTCGTGTTCGTGCCGACGCTGATTTCCGCGCTCGACGCGCTGAAGATCGACGCGATCTCGATCCCCGCGACCAACATGCTGAATCAGTTCCTCGGCGCGGTGCCGGACATCGTCGCGGCGATCGTGATCGTGCTCGTCACCTTCTATTTCGCGCGCTTCGTCGCGTCGCTCGCGCAGAAACTGCTGGAAGCCGCCGGCGTCGACGGGCTGCCGGCCCTGCTCGGCGTCGAGCGCGTGTTCTCGGGCATCCTGCAGCCGTCGGTGCTGGTCGCGCGGCTGATCGTGTTCTTCGCGATGCTGTTCGCGTCGGTCGAGGCCGCGAACCGGCTCGGCTTCTCGCAGGTGCGCGACGTCGTCACGCTGTTCATCGAATTCGGCGGCCACGTGCTGATGGGCGGCGTGATCCTCGTGATCGGCGTGTGGCTCGCGGGCCTTGCGCGCCGCGTGATCGAGCAGGCCGACCGCGAGCACAGCGTGCTGTTCGCGCGCATCGCGCAATTCGCGATCCTCGGCCTCGTGTTCGCGATGGGGCTGCGCGCGATGGGCATCGCGAACGAAATCGTCCAGCTCGCGTTCGGCCTCGTGCTCGGCGCGATCGCGGTGGCGGTCGCGCTGTCGTTCGGCCTCGGCGGCCGCGAGGCGGCCGGCAAGCTGCTCGACCGCTGGTTCAACCAGCGCGGCGGCGGCCAGTAAGCACGGCCGATCCGGCCGCATCGCGCGGCCGGATCGGCGTGGCAACGCGCGCGGCCGGCGTTTTCGCAAGCGAAACGTCAGCCGCGATCTTTGCCGAATTTCGATAACACGTCGTTTAATGACTCTCTAGCATCGATTCTCAGTCGCGCGGGTCCGCAGGCCCGGCGCCTTTGAGGAGAGAGTCCGATGAAAGCAGAGTCGAATGGCCGGCCCGCCGCCGGCGCCAAGTCGTCCGGTCAGCCCGCGTTGCAGCAGACGCTCGGGACCTGGCAACTGTGGGGCATCGCGGTCGGCCTCGTGATTTCCGGCGAATACTTCGGCTGGAGCTACGGCTGGGCGAGCGCCGGCACGCTGGGCTTCGTGATCACCGCGCTGTTCGTCGCGGCGATGTACACCACCTTCATCTTCAGTTTCACCGAGCTGACGACGTCGATCCCGCACGCGGGCGGCCCGTTCGCGTATGCGCGCCGCGCGTTCGGCCCCACCGGCGGCTATCTGGCGGGCGCCGCGACGCTGGTCGAGTTCGTGTTCGCGCCGCCCGCGATCGCGCTCGCGATCGGCGCGTACCTGCACGTGCAGTTTCCGGGGCTCGAACCGAAACACGCGGCAATGGGCGCGTATCTCGTGTTCATGGCGCTGAACATCGTCGGCGTGCAGATCGCGGCGACCTTCGAGCTCGTCGTGACCCTGCTCGCGATCTTCGAGCTGCTGGTGTTCATGGGCGTGGTGTCGCCGGGCTTCGCGTGGAGCAATTTCACGAAGGGCGGCTGGTCGGGCGCCGATCACTTCAGCGTGGGCGCGTTCCACGGGATGTTCGCGGCGATTCCGTTCGCGATCTGGTTCTTCCTCGCGATCGAAGGCGTCGCGATGGCCGCCGAGGAAGCGAAGAACCCGAAACGCTCGATTCCGATCGCGTACGTGGCCGGGATCCTGACCCTCGTGGCGCTCGCGATCGGCGTGATGGTGTTCGCCGGCGGCGCGGGCGACTGGACCAAGCTCGCGAACATCAACGACCCGCTGCCGCAGGCGATGAAGTACATCGTCGGCGCGAACAGCGGCTGGATGCACATGCTCGTGTGGCTCGGGCTGTTCGGGCTGGTCGCGTCGTTCCACGGGATCATCCTCGGCTATTCGCGCCAGATCTTCGCGCTGGCCCGCGAAGGCTACCTGCCGGAATGGCTCGGGAAGGTGCATCCGCGCTTCAAGACCCCGCATCGCGCGATCCTCGCGGGCGGCGTGGTCGGCATCGCGGCGATCTACAGCGACGAGCTGATCCAGTTCGGCGGGCAGACGCTCACCGCGAACATCGTGACGATGTCGGTATTCGGTGCGATCGTGATGTATATCGTCAGCATGGCGTCGCTGTTCAAGCTGCGCCGCTCGCACCCGAACATGGCGCGGCCGTTCCGCGCGCCGCTGTACCCGATCTTCCCGGCATTCGCGATTCTTGCGGCGCTGGTCTGCCTCGGCACGATGGTGTATTTCAACGGGCTGGTGGCGATGGTGTTCGTCGCGTTCCTCGCGCTCGGCTACGCGTACTTCCTCGCGACCCGCGCGCAGCGCGCGAGCGCGCCCGGCGACGCGCTGCTGGAGGAGTGAACGGAATGACGACGGTGCAGGCGAACTTGAAAGGCCGTTCCTGACGGCATCCGGCGCGCCCCGTCGAACGGGCGCGCCGTCGGCTTTTGGCAAGGAGATTCGAACGATGTCCTATACGGAGACGATCGGTCCGCGCACGTACCGCTTCGCGGACCTGAAGACGCTGCTCGCGAAGGCGAGCCCACTGCGTTCCGGCGACCAGCTCGCCGGCGTCGCGGCGGCGAGCGAGGAGGAGCGCGTCGCCGCGAAGATCGCGCTGGCGGGCGTGCCGCTGAAGGCGTTCCTGAACGAAGCGGTGATCCCGTATGAACACGACGAGGTCACGCGCCTCATCGTCGACGATCACGACGCGCAGGCGTTCGCGGACATCTCGCACCTCACCGTCGGCGATTTCCGCAACTGGCTGCTGTCGCCCGCGGCCGACGGCGCCGCGCTGGAGCGGATCGCGCCGGGTCTCACGCCCGAGATGGTCGCGGCCGTGTCGAAGCTGATGCGCAACCAGGACCTGATCGCGGCCGCGCGCAAGCGCCGCGTCGTCACGCGCTTTCGCAACACGGTCGGGCTGGCCGGCCGGATGTCGGTGCGGCTGCAGCCGAACCACCCGACCGACGACGTGAAGGGCATCGCCGCATCGATGCTCGACGGGCTGATGTACGGCTGCGGCGACGCGATGATTGGCATCAACCCGGCCACCGACAGCCTCGCGGCGATCGTGAAGCTGCTCGCGATGATCGACGGTTTCCGCGAACGTTACGGCGTGCCGACGCAGTCGTGCGTGCTCACGCACGTGACCAACACGATCGCGGCGATCGAGAAGGGCGCGCCGGTCGATCTCGTGTTCCAGTCGATCGCGGGCACCGAGAAGGCGAACGCGAGCTTCGGGATCTCGCTCGCGCTGCTCGGCGAGGCGCGCGAGGCCGCGCTGTCGCTGAAGCGCGGCACCGTCGGCAACAACCTGATGTACTTCGAGACGGGCCAGGGCAGTGCGCTGTCGGCGAACGCGCATTTCGGCGTCGACCAGCAGACCTGCGAAGTACGCGCGTATGCGGTCGCGCGCAAGTTCGAGCCGTTCCTCGTGAACACGGTGGTCGGCTTCATCGGGCCCGAATACCTGTACGACGGCAAGCAGATCATCCGCGCGGGGCTCGAGGATCACTTCTGCGGCAAGCTGCTCGGCGTGCCGATGGGCTGCGACATCTGCTACACGAACCACGCGGAAGCCGACCAGGACGACATGGACACGCTGCTCACGTTGCTGGGCGCGGCCGGCATCAACTTCATCATGGGGATACCGGGCGCGGACGACGTGATGCTGAACTACCAGAGCACGTCGTTCCACGACCAGCTCTACGTGCGCGAGGTGCTCGGCCTGCGCCGCGCGCCCGAGTTCGAGGAATGGCTGGAGACGATGGAGATCGCCGACGCGCACGGCGCGCTGCGCGCCGCGACGTCGCGTGTGCCGCTGCTGGCGGGCGCGAACGACTGGATGGGGGTGTCCGCATGAGCGATGCCGTCGAGAAGAACCCGTGGGCGCAACTGAAGTCGTTCACGAACGCGCGGATCGCGCTCGGCCGCGCGGGCAACAGCCTGCCGACCGCGCCGCTGCTGGCCTTCAACCTGTCGCATGCGCAGGCGCGCGACGCGGTGCACCAGCCGCTCGACGTGGACGCGCTGCGGCGCGAGATCGAGGCGGCCGGCCTGCTGCCGACGCTCGGCGTGCAGAGCGCCGCGCCGGACCGCGACCATTACCTGCGGCGGCCCGATCTCGGCCGCAAGCTGTCGGACGACAGCCGCGGGCTGCTGGCCGGCTACGGGGCGGCGCTCGACGATGCGCCCGATGTCGTGTTCGTGGTCGGCGACGGGCTGTCGGCGTTCGCCGCCGCGAAGCAGGCGCTGCCGCTGTTGCAGGCCGTGCGGCCGCGGCTCGACGCGGACGGTTGGCGGATCGGCCCGGTGGTGGTCGCGACGCAGGCGCGCGTCGCGCTCGGCGACGAGATCGGCGAGCTGCTGCGCGCGAAGGTGGTCGCGATGCTGATCGGCGAACGACCCGGGCTCAGTTCGCCGGACAGCCTCGGCGTGTACCTGACGTGGGCGCCGAAGGTTGGCTGTCACGACGCGCTGCGCAACTGCATCTCGAACGTGCGGCCCGAGGGGCTGCCGCACGCGGCCGCCGCGCACAAGCTGCATTACCTGATGACGCACGCGCGCCGCCTCGGGCTGACCGGCGTCGGGCTGAAGGACGACAGCGACGCGCTGCCGCCGCCGGCGGAAGCGGAGCGGATCGGCGCAACTACCTGAACAGCCGTTCGCACAGGAAATCGACGAACACGCGCAGCTTCGGCGACAACTGCCGGCTCGACGGCCACACGATCGAGAACTGCCCCGGCGCGATCCGGTAGTCGTCGAGCACGGTGACGAGCGCGCCGTGCTCGAGCGCGTCGCGCGCGAGGAAGTCGGGCATGTAGCCGATGCCGAGCCCCGCGAGCACGGCGCCGCGCAGCGCCTCCATGTTGTTGCAGGTCATCGCGGTGCGCAGTGCGAGCGGCAGGCCGTCGTCGGCCGCGAGCGCCCAGTCCTGCAGCTTGCCGGTGGTGGGGAAGCAGTAGCGCACGCAGTCGTGCGCGTCGAGGTCGCGCGGCGTGCGCGGCGCGCCGGCCCGCGCGAGATACGCGGGCGTCGCGCACAGCACGAACGCGAACGGGCCGAGCCGCCGCGACATCAGGCTCGAATCGGACAGCGGGCCGCTGCGGATCACCGCGTCGAAACCGCCTTCGACGACGTCGACCATTCGATCGTTGAAATCGAGATCGAGCTCGACGTCCGGATAGCGCTGCCGGAATTCGGGCAGCACCGGCAGCAGGAAGCGGTAGCCGATCACCGGCAGGCTCACGCGCAGCTTGCCGCGCGGGCGCTGCGCGGACGCCGTCACGGTCGCCTCCGCCTCGCGGAAATCCTCGAGGATGCGCTGGCAGCGCTCGTAGAAATGCCGCCCCTCTTCGGTGAGCGTCACGCGCCGCGTCGTGCGGTTGAACAGCCGTACGCCGAGCGATTGCTCGAGTTTCGCGATCGTCTTGCCGACCGCCGACGCCGAGATGCCGAGCGCGCGGCCGGCCGCGACGAAGCTCAGCGCTTCGGCGGTGCGGACGAACGCGACGATGCCGGTGAGGTTTTCCATCGAATCGAACGGCGTGCGGCGACGCACGCGGTCACGTGAATTGCGGAATTTTAGTCCGTTATATGCGGAACTTCGCGTGGTTTTTCGCGGATTGAATCGGATTTATCTTCTGTCGCTCTGATGGCGCATCCGCGCCGGCTTTTTTCGAGGAGCGATGATGGATCATCCTGTTTCCGCCGTTTCGACCTTGGCGGTGCGCCGGCGCGCATGGGTGCTGGCCGCCGTCTGCATGGCCGCCGTCGCGCTGCCGCTGTCGTTTTCGGGCGGCGCGGTCGCGACGCCGGCGATCGGCCGCGACCTGCACGGCAGCCCGGTTGCGATGAACTGGATCACCAACGCGTTCATGCTCGCGTTCGGCAGCTTCCTGATGGCGTCGGGCGCGCTGGCCGACCAGTTCGGCCGCAAGCGCCTGTTCGCGATCGGCGTCGGCGGCTTCACGCTGATGTCGGTCGCGCTCGCGTTCGCGCCGTCGATGCTCGCGGTCGATCTGCTGCGCGCCGCGCAAGGGCTCGCGGCGGCCGCGGCACTGGCCGGCGGCACGGCCGCGCTTGCGCAGGAATTCGACGGCGCGGCGCGCACGCGTGCCTTCAGCCTGCTCGGCACGACGTTCGGGATCGGGCTCGCGTTCGGGCCCGTGCTCGCGGGCGGCCTGATCGGGCATTACGGCTGGCGCGCGATCTTCGTGACGAGCGCGGTGGCCGGTGTGCTGTCGCTCGCGTTCGGGCTGCCGCGCATGCACGAGTCGCGCGATCCGCACGCGACGGGGCTCGACTGGCCCGGCACGGCCGCGTTCACGGCCGCGTTGACGCTGTTCACGTTCGGCGTGATCGAGGCGCCCGCGCGCGGCTGGTCGAGCCCGCTCGTGATCGCGCTGCTGGCCGGCGCGGCGCTCGGCGCGTGCGCGTTCGTGACGATCGAGACGCGCGTCGCGCGGCCGATGCTCGACCTGTCGCTGTTCCGCATCGCGCGCTTCGTCGGCGTGCAGGTGCTGCCGGTGTCGACCTGCTGCTGCTACATCGTCCTGCTCGTCGTGCTGCCGCTGCGCTTCATCGGCATCGACGGCTTCAGCGAGATCGACGCCGGCTGGCTGATGCTCGCGATCTCCGCGCCGATGCTGGTCGTGCCGTTCGGCGCGGCGACACTCGCGCGCCGGCTGTCGGCCGGCGTGATTTCGGGGCTCGGGCTGCTGGTCGCGGCAGCCGGGCTCGTGTGGCTCGGCATCGCGCTGCGCGGCGGCGCGGGGCCGGCGGCGATCGCGCCGATGCTCGCGATCGGCGTCGGCGCCGGCATGCCGTGGGGGTTGATGGACGGGCTGTCGGTGAGCGTCGTGCCGAAAGAGCGCGCGGGGATGGCGACGGGCATTTTCAGCACGACGCGCGTGGCCGGCGAGGGGATCGCGCTGGCGATCGTCGGCGCGGTGCTGGCCGCGCTCGCGCAAACGGGGCTGGCGCACGCGGCAGCGGCTGCCGGCACGCCGGACGCGACGCTGCGGGCCGCCGCGCGGCTTGCGACCGGCGATCTCGCGGGCGCGGCTGCCGCGTTGCCGGGCGTCGGTCGCGCGGTGTTGATCGCGAGCTACACGCACGCATTCGACCGGCTGCTGACCGGACTGGCCGTCGTCACGGTGCTGTGCGCGGTGGTGGTGTTCGGGTTTCTCGGCGGGCGGCCGGCCGCCGACGAAACGGGCGACGACGCGGACGGCCACGCGCACGCCGATGCGTCGGCGCGCGGCCGGGTCGAACCGGCCTGTGCGCAGACGCACGGGCGGTGAGCATTGCGCCGTGGCGCATCGGTGCTTCGGCATTTCGGTATTTCGGTATTTCGGTATTTCGGTCAACCCGGCCGCCGTGCCCGCATGGTCCGTCGATAGACGCGTCGCCCGCCGCGCGTCACGCCAGCACCAGCGGCGGCAGGGCCGCATCCGTGCGCGCCTGCGCGCATTCCACATCGATCACCAGACAGCGCAACGCATCCGGCCACAGGCGCGCGCGCCCTTGCGCATCCTCGTCGAGCGTCGCGCGGCCCTGCACGAGCCAGGTCGTCTGACGCACGAAATCGACGAACAGCAGCGCGATGGCCGGATTCACGAGCAGGTTGCCGATCGTGTTGAGCAGGTTGTTGCCCGCGAAATCGGGCAGCACCAGCGTGCGGCGGTCCGGGATATCGACGAGCGGCGCGAACGAGCCGTCCGCGTGCGGCTGGCGGCCGCGGTACGAACAGTCGGCGTTGCCGGCCGCGTCGGCGGTCGCGACGATCAGGAAAGCCTGCTCGCGGATGAACGCGATGGCGTCGTCGGTCAGCGGGCCGCGATCGTTCATGGTGTCGGTCGGCGTGTGCGCCGTGCGTGTGGATCCGCGATTCGCACGCAAGCGACATGCCACGCGGCGTGGCGCCCGTGCGCGGGCAACGCACCGCCGCGCACTGTGAAAATTCCGAACACCGGCCACAGCGCTGCGCAACCGCGGTGTTCAGAATCGGTACACCCGCCGTGTTGCGTGCGTGAACACCGCACGGTGCGACCACGCGCCGGCCGCGATCGACGTGCGCCCGTTCCGTTTGGCACGCATGTTGCGTAAACGGGACCAGCGCATTCCAACCGGCGCTGTACTCACACAAGCACGATGAACAGGAGACATGTATGAACCCGTTTGACCTGAAACAACTGGGCCTCGACGTCGAATACCCGTACCGTCAGCAATACGACAACTACATCGGCGGCAAGTGGGTGGCGCCCGTGAAGGGCGAGTATTTCGAGAACGTGTCGCCGATCAACGGCCAGCCGTTCTGCCGCGTGCCGCGCTCCGGCGCCGACGACATCGAGCTGGCGCTCGACGCCGCGCATGCGGCGCGTCGCAAGTGGGGCAAGACCTCGGTCGCCGAGCGCGCGAACCTGTTGCTCGCCGCCGCCGACCGGATGGAAAAGAACCTGAAACTGCTGGCCGTGGCCGAGACGATCGACAACGGCAAGCCGCTGCGCGAGACGATGGCGGCCGACCTGCCGCTCGCGATCGACCACTTCCGCTACTTCGCGGGCTGCATCCGCGCGCAGGAAGGCGGCATCTCCGAAATCGACGACAACACCGTCGCGTACCACTTCCACGAGCCGCTCGGCGTGGTCGGCCAGATCATCCCGTGGAACTTCCCGCTGCTGATGGCCGCGTGGAAGCTCGCGCCGGCGCTCGCGGCCGGCTGCTGCGTGGTGATGAAGCCGGCCGAGCAGACGCCCGCGTCGGTGCTCGTGCTGATGGAACTGATCGGCGACCTGTTCCCGGCCGGCACGATCAACATCGTGAACGGCTTCGGCAAGGAAGCGGGCGAAGCGCTCGCGACCAGCAAGCGGATCGCGAAGATCGCATTCACGGGCTCGACCCCGGTCGGCAAGCACATCCTGCGCGCGGCGGCCGAGAGCCTGATCCCGTCGACGGTCGAACTGGGCGGCAAGAGCCCGAACATCTTCTTCGCCGACGTGCTCGACCAGGACGACGCGTTCCTCGACAAGGCGCTCGAAGGGCTCGCGATGTTCGCGCTGAACCAGGGCGAAGTGTGCACGTGCCCGTCGCGGATCCTGATCCAGGAATCGATCTACGAACGCTTCATCGAGAAGGCCGTCGCGCGCGTCGAGCGCATCAAGTCCGGCCACCCGCTCGACCTGCAGACGATGATCGGCGCGCAGGCGTCGCAGCAGCAGCTCGACAAGATCCTGTCGTACATCGACATCGGCCGCGGCGAAGGCGCGCAATGCCTGACGGGCGGCGAGCGCGCGGCGCCGACCGCCGAGCTGGGCACGGGCTACTACGTGAAGCCGACGATGCTGCTCGGCAACAACAAGATGCGCGTGTTCCAGGAGGAGATCTTCGGGCCGGTCGCGTCGGTGATGACGTTCAAGGACGAGCAGGAAGCGATCGAACTCGCGAACGACACGTTCTACGGGCTCGGCGCGGGCGTGTGGACCCGCAACGGCACGCGTGCGTACCGGATGGGCCGCGAGGTCGAGGCTGGCCGCGTGTGGACCAACTGCTACCACCTGTACCCCGCGCATGCGGCGTTCGGCGGCTACAAGCAGTCGGGGATCGGCCGCGAGACGCACAAGATGGCGCTGTCGAACTATCAGCAGACGAAGTGCCTGCTGGTCAGCTACCAGGCCGAGGCGCTCGGGTTCTTCTGATCGCCGCAGCCGGGGCGACGTGCCGGGGCCGGTTGGGCCCGGCACGTCGTTCGGTTCGATTTCCCTGTTCGACAGTCGGCGCCGGCTGCGTTTCCGGCGGCCGGCGCAGGCAACGCTGCCGGCCGTCGCGCATGCGCGACGGCACGGCGCGCCGATACGTGTGACGACTCCCGGCATGGCAGAACCGCCCCGATCCTTTCCGCGTCACCCGGTATTCCATCCGGGCGAACTCGACGCGCAACACCGCTTCGGCGTCGCCGACGAGGCCGAGCGGATGAGCGACGCCGTGACCACGCGGCTGAGCGTCGGCGTACGGCAGTTCGTCGAATCGCAACCGTTCATGTTCGTCGGCACGGCGTCCGGCGCGGGTGCGTCGATGACCTGCGACATCGTGCTGAGCCGGCGCGACGCGAACGGCGATCGGTTGCCGGTGGTGCGCGTGATCGATACGAAGACGCTGCGGTTCGCGTTGCCCGCCGCGCATGACGGCGACGGCGGCCGGATCGACGCGGCCGCCTGCGACGGCAGCGGTGTCGGATTGCTGTTCGTCGATTTCGTGCGCGGCCTGCGCTACCGGATCAACGGGCGCGCCACGCTGCGCGCCGATTTGCCGGAAGCGGACGCTGCGCCGTGGGCGGCGGGCAGCGCGATCGTCGAACTGGCGATCGCGCAGGCATACGGCAATTGCGGCACACGGGTCGTGCGGCTGAAGCCGGCTTGGTAGCCGGCGTCCGGGCGTCGGCGTCCGGGCATCGGCATCCGGGCGCGGGCGCGGGCATCCGGGCGCCGGCGGCGGCGGGTATGCGCGGTCGCCGCGCGGATCGCACCGGCGGCGTGCGCGACATGCCGCCTTCGGGTGCGCCCCCATGGCGCGCATCGGCCGGACAGCGTGGAATGGCGGGCGGCTCGCCGGGCCGTGCGGTTCGGCACGGGACTTGCGTGATACGCAGGGTTCCGCGCAGGTGAGGGAGGACACGATGGATCAACACGTGGCGTGTACGGAAGAACCGACCGCCGAAGACACGCGTCGCAGCGCGCAGGGCGACGACGCGTTCGCCGGGCAGGCCGTCGTCAGCGTCGCGCACGATGCGGACGAGCAGGCGCGCAACCTGATCGGCTGGCGGCAGACCTACGACCAGCTCGCGGCCGGCCGCTTCGTCGGCACGCTCACCGAGCTGCCGCTCGACACGATGAAGCTGTTTCGCGAATCGACCAGCCACTTGCTGCGCCAGGCCTGCGAAGTGCGCGGCGACGCGTACTGGTTCGGCATCCCGCTCGTGTGCGACGGCTCGGCGCGCGTCGATGCGTGCCGCATCGGCCCCGGCGCGCTCGCGTTCCGGCCCGGCAACGTCGAATTCGAACTCGTGACGCCCGCGCAGTTCTCGATCTACGGCGTCGTCGTGCGCGGCGACGTGCTGCGCCGCTATGCGGAGGAAGTCGAGCGTCGCGCGCTCGACGAGCGGCTGTTCACGCAGCGCGTGATGCAGGTCGGCGACGCGCGGCTCGCGCGCCTGTGCGCGCTGCTCGGCCGCCGGCTCGACGGTGCGGTGGCGATGGCCGGCCCGCTGCCCGATGCGCAGCGCGACGACCTGCAGGCCGAAGTGCTGGCCGCGCTGTTCGATGCGTGCGCGCAGCCGGCCGACGACGGCAGCGGCAGTGCGCCGTCGACGCGCCGCTGGCTCGTCGATCAGGCACGCGACTACGTGCTCGCGCACCGCACGCGGCCGGTCGGCGTGCCGGAGCTGTGCGAGCAGTTGCACGTGAGCCGGCGCACGCTGCAGTACTGCTTCCAGGACGTGCTCGGGATGGCGCCCGCGACCTACTTGCGCACGCTGCGGCTGAACGGCGCGCGGCGCGACCTGTGCGGCCGCGCGGCCGGCTCGGTGCAGGACGTCGCGGAGGCGTGGGGCTTCTGGCATCTCAGCCAGTTCGCGACCGATTACCGGCGCCTGTTCGGCAAGCGGCCGTCGGAGACGCTGCGCGATCGCGCGTGAGGCGCTCGGCACGGCGCCCGTGGCGGGGCGCGCGCCGGGCGCGTGCTGCCGGTTCGATCGTTCCGCTCGCCGCCGCGTCGGCTCCGCTCAGATGGCTATCGCTGCCGCGTCGCGCGGTGCGGGCCACGCCAGCGCGTCCCAGTCGATTGCGCGATAAGCGGCTTCGACCGCCGCCAGATCGTCGGGCCGTTCGCTGCGATGCAGCCCGTGCAATTCGGCCGGCACGTCGAGCGTCACCGGCACGCAATGCGGATAGTCGCGCACGCGCAATGCCGGCCCGATCGTCGTGAAGCACGCGAGCGTCGGCACGTCGAAACCGTCGGCGAGATGCAGGGCTGCCGTGTCCGGCGCGAACAGCAGGCTCGCGCCCTTGATCCAGGCGATGAAGCGTGCGGTGTCGGTCGCATCGTGGCTCACGTCCACGTAGGCAGGATGCGCGAGCGGGCCGAAGCCGACCACCGGCAGCCCGTAACGCTGCGCGAGCCGTTCCACGAACGCGACGCACAGCGCGGGCGGCACGCTGCGCACCGCCGTGCTCGCATTCGGGCAGAACAGCACGTACGGCCGCTGCCACGCGGTCGGCAGCGCGGGCAGCGGCAGCCGCGCGAGCCAGCGGTTGCGTTTCGCGGCGGCCGGCACGGCGGCCGGATCGACGCCGAGCGCGTCGAGGAAGAAATCGATCATGGGCAGCCGCGCGAATGCGGGCCAGTACAGGTGATTGCCGACGTCGATGCAGTGCGCGTCGGCGGGCAGCGCTTCGGCGGTGTATGGCAGTGCGCGTGACGGCGCGACGACGTCGGCCGCGAGCGCGTACAACGCATCGACATAGCGCGGCGCGCGCGCCGGCCGGTAGAGCGTGAAGCGCAGGTCCGCATGTGCCGCGCGCAGCCCGGCGAGGGCCGTCAGCCCGATCACCGAATCGCCGAGCGCGACGCCCATCCCGTTGATCACGTGCACGTGCCGCGCCTCGCCGTAATCGAGCCGGAACGGCCGGTGTGCGGCGTGCAGCAGGCCGAGCGCCGGCGCGGCTGGCACGTAGCCTTCGGCGCGCGCGTCGCCATGCTCGAGGTCGTACGGCGCGACGAGCATGCCGTCGGGCGCGAGCAGCGTGCCGGGGCAGGCCAGCGCGTCGTCGTGCGACAGCGCGGCGACGGGCTGAGAGGTATGCATGTCCACCGTCATGCGCCGCGCGCGCGGCGGCCCTGCTCGCGGATCTGCTCGAGCGTCGCGGCCGGCGTGCTGGCGTCCTGCGGGATGCGGATCTCGATCACCGCGGGCAGCCCGCAGGTCAGCGCGCGTTCGAGCGCGGGCGCGAAGTCGGCGGTGCGCTCGACCGTCTCGCCATGGGCGCCGAACGCACGCGCGTACGCGGCGAAATCCGGGTTCGTGAGCCCCGTGCCGTGCACGCGGCCCGGGTAGTTGCGCTCCTGATGCATGCGGATCGTGCCGAAATGGCCGTTGTTGACGACGATCGCCACGATGTTCAGCCCGTATTGCATCGCGGTCGCGAGCTCGTTGCCGGCCATCATGAAGCAGCCGTCGCCGGCGAGCGCGACGACGGCGCGCGACGGATACAGCGACTTCGCGGCGAGCGCGGCCGGTACCCCGTAGCCCATCGCGCCGCTCGTCGGCGCGAGTTGCGAACGGAAGTGCCGGTACGCGAAGTGGCGATGCAGCCAGATCGCATAGTTGCCCGCGCCGTTGGTCAGGATCGCGTCGTGCGGCAGGCGCTCGCGCAACTGCACCATCACGTCGCCGAGTTGCACGTCGCCGGGCATCGGCAGCGGCGCATGCCATTCGCGGTACGCGCGGTGCGCGTCGGCGGCCGCGCCGGCCCACGCGGGCCGCTCGGGCGGCTCGAGCGCGGCCAGCGGCGCGGCGATCTCGGGCATGCCCGACACGATCGGCAGATCGGCGGCGTACACGCGCCCGAGTTCGTCCGCGCCCTGATGCACGTGGATCAGCGTCTGGCGCGTCTTCGGGATGTCGAGCAGCGTGTAGCCGGCGGTCGTCGCTTCGCCGAGGCGCGGCCCGATCACGAGCAGCAGATCGGCGTCGCGGATGCGTTTCGCGAGCGCCGGATTGATCCCGAGCCCGACGTCGCCCGCGTAGTTCGGGTGCGCGTTGTCGATCGTGTCCTGGAAGCGGAACGCGCACGCGACCGGCAATTGCCAGCGTTCGACGAAGGTGCGCAGGTTCGCGCAGGCATCCGGCGTCCAGCCGCTGCCGCCGACGATCGCGAACGGCCGTTGCGCGCGCGCGAGCCGTTCGCGCAACTCGTCGATCTGCGCGGCCGACGGCGCCGCCGCGATGCGTTTCGCGGCCGGCACGACGGGCTGCGGTGCGCACGCGTCGGACAGCACGTCCTCCGGCAAGGCGAGCACGACCGGGCCGGGCCGGCCGGACGTCGCGACGTGGAACGCATGGCTCAGGTATTCGGGGATGCGGCGCGGGTCGTCGATCTGCGCGACCCATTTCGCCATCTGGCCGAACATCCGGCGGTAGTCGATTTCCTGGAAGGCTTCGCGGTCGAGGTGCTCGCGTGCGCACTGACCGACGAACAGAATCATCGGAGTCGAATCCTGGAACGCGGTGTGCACGCCGATCGACGCATGCGTCGCGCCCGGCCCGCGCGTAACGAATGCGATGCCGGGGCGGCCGGTCAGCTTGCCAACCGCTTCGGCCATGTTCGCGGCGGCCGCCTCGTGGCGGCAGACGACCGTCTGGATGCGGGCGGTGTCGTCCGCCAGCGCATCGAGTACGGCGAGGAAGCTCTCGCCCGGCACGCAGAACGCGCGTTCGACGTGATTGGCGAGCAACGCATCGACGAGCAGTCGCGCACCGGTGGTGGCGCGCGGCTCGAGATCCTTGGAATGCGACATGGGCTGCCGTCTCCCTGGGTAGCGGGACGTACAGCTTACGCCGGTTGGCCGGGCGCCGGTACGCCGGCCGCCGAAAAGTGTCGGAACATCGGGCGGTTCGGCGAGTGCGCGTGGGCTTCGGCTGGCCGAACGGCCAGCTTGTGCACGCTGGCGCGACGGTGAAAAGTAAGCGCTATGGACGGCGACCCGGATGCTTGTGTCGAGACGGCGGCCCGCCGGGCCACCCGGCCCGATCGGGCGGTGGCATTGAAGGCGGCATGCGCGACGGCAATGGCCGTGATGCGCGATATTCACTGCCGGCTCGGCAGCCAATGGAAGACCTGTTATGTACACACATGGATTTACATCGAAGCCCGCATCGTATAATGTACATACACTGTACATCCGAGCGGAGATCGACATGCATACCACGAGGGTATTCCGGAACGGCAACTCGCAGGCCGTGCGAATTCCTGCCGACCTGGCCTATGAACGCAGCGATATCGAACTGGAAATCGAGCGCGTCGGTGACGAAATCCGCATTCGGCCGATGCGGCGGCCTTTGACCCGCGTACTGGAGAAATTCGCGAAATTCGGGCCGGACTTCATGGCCGAAGGGCGCGGCGACCACGAGCAGGCCGAACGCGAGGGCTTGTGATGCCGCGCTTCATGCTCGACACCAACATGTGCATCTATCTGATGAAGCATCAGCCGGAGCAGGTCGCGAAACGATTTGCGCAATGCTACACAGGCGACGTCGTCATGTCGGCGATCACGTATGCGGAGCTCGAGTACGGCGTGACCGCATGTGCGAGCCCGGCCCGGGAGCGCCGCAATCTCGCCGCGTTGATCGAGGATATTCCCGTCGCGCCTTTCGACGCCGCGGCCGCGCAAGCGTACGGTCCGGTCCGCGAGGCCACCCGCGAGCGGAAGAAGGATCACCTCGACAAACTGATCGCCGCGCATGCGGTGTCGCTCGATGTCGTTCTCGTCACCAACAACGAGCGGGATTTCGTCAGCTATCCGGGGTTGCGGCTGGAGAACTGGCTGAACGACTAGCGTCGGGCGCCGTGCCCGGCGGCAAGGCAGGGTGTCGATCCACCCCGCGCCGCCGCCGGGGCCGGCATCAGCACTCGACGATATTCACCGCGAGCCCGCCGCGCGACGTTTCCTTGTACTTCGTCTTCATGTCGGCGCCCGTTTCGCGCATCGTCTTGATCACCGAGTCGAGCGACACGTAGTGGGAGCCGTCGCCGCGCAGCGCCATGCGCGCCGCGTTGACGGCCTTCACCGACGCCATCGCGTTGCGCTCGATGCACGGAATCTGCACCATCCCGCCCACCGGGTCGCAGGTCAGGCCGAGGTTGTGTTCCATCCCGATCTCGGCCGCGTTCTCGACCTGCTGCGGCGTGCCGCCGAGCACGGCCGCGAGCGCGCCGGCCGCCATCGAGCACGCGACGCCGACTTCGCCCTGGCAACCGACTTCCGCGCCCGAGATCGACGCGTTGAGCTTGTAGAGAATGCCGATCGCGGCGGCCGTCAGCAGGAAGTCGATCACGCCCTGTTCGTTCGCGCCGGGCGTGAAGCGCGTGTAGTAATGCAGCACGGCCGGGATGATGCCGGCCGCGCCGTTGGTCGGCGCGGTGACGACGCGGCCGCCGGCCGCGTTTTCCTCGTTGACCGCGATCGCGTACAGGTTGATCCAGTCGATCATCGACAGCGGATCCTGCAGCGCGCGCTCCGGGCTGCCCGTCAGCGTGCGGTACAGCTGCGGCGCGCGGCGCTTGACCTGGAACGGGCCGGGCAGGTTGCCGTCGGCATCGGGATTGCCGATCCCGCAGCCGCGCGACACGCACGACTGCATCACGGCCCAGATCTTCAGCAGCCCGTCGCGCGTTTCCTCCTCGGTGTGCCATGCGCGCTCGTTTTCCCACATCAGCTGCGCGATCGACTTGCCGGTCGATGCGGTCAGTGCAAGCAGCTCCGCGCCGGTGCGAAACGGGTGCGTCATCTGCTCGGCCGCACTCAGTACCTTGGTGTTCGGCGCGCCGGCCGTCACGACGAAGCCGCCGCCGACCGACAGGTAAGTGCGCTCGACCAGTACCGCGCCGTTCGCGTCGGACGCGCGCAGCTTCATCCCGTTCGGATGTTCGGGCAGCGCCTGGCGGTAGAACGCGATGTTCTCCTTCAGCACGAACGGTACCGGATGCGTGCCGAGCAGCGCGAGCTGCTTCGACTTGCGGACGTCTTCGAGCCGCGCATCGATCGTGTCGGGATTCACGGTGTCGGGCGCGTCGCCGAGCAGGCCGAGCATCACGCCGCGGTCGGTGCCGTGGCCCTTGCCGGTGGCGCCGAGCGAGCCGTACAGCTCGACCTTCACGTGGGCCGTCGCGTCGAGCATCCCGTCGCGCTCGAGGCCCTGGACGAACATCAGCGCCGCGCGCATCGGTCCGACCGTGTGCGAACTGGACGGACCGATGCCGATCTTGAAGAGGTCAAATACGCTGACTGCCATTTCGATACCTGCCTTGCGATAAGAATGAGGCTAGCGCGCCTGCAACGGCAGGCACGCGGCGAGCCATGCGGGCGGCGTTGGGGAAAGCTGCTGCGCGACACGGGCGTAGCGCCCGTCGAGCCGCGCGGCCAGATGAAAGAGTTCGGTGGCGTTTTTCGGGTCCCACTGCCCCGTGTAACCCGGCAGGCCGGCCTCGCGGCGCTTCGCGTCGAACGGCACCGGCGAATTCACGAATTCCTCGTGCGTTTTCTCGCCGAGCGCATACGGCACGAGCCAGTCGAGCGCGGCCGCGAGCGTCGCGCCGTTCGCGCCGCGCTCGCGCAGCCAGTTGCGGTTGAAGCGGCGCGCGGCGAGCGCGGCCGTCACCAGCGGCTGCAAATCGTAGACCGCGTAATGCAGCGCATCGCGTTCCTCGAAATCCCAGGTCTTGCCGTCCGGGCCGATGTTGTCGGCGAGATGCTCGACGAACAGCCGCTGCGCGGCGTTCATCATCTTGCGGTCGCCGAGCGTGAACGCGGACAGCGCGATCAGCTTGATCCGGTGGCTCTGCCAGTTGTTGCGCCAGGTGCCGGCGAGCGGACGCTTCTGCGCGTCGACCTGCGCGACGTAGCCGGCGCCGAGCTTCGCGATGAACGCGGCCGTCGCATTGCGCGTTTTCACCGGCAGCGCGCTCGCGGTCATGTCGTACGCGACGATCAGGCTCTCGAAGCGCGTCTCGTCGATCGGGTTGAAGCTCGGCTGATAGGTCGAGACCCACGCGGACAGGAAGCGGTCGACGAGTTGCAGGTAGCGCGGCGCGTTCGTCACGCGCCATGCGAGCGCCGCGTCGCGCATCAGGTCCATGTCCTTGAGCGCGGCGGCGCTCTGGTCGTAGATGCCTTCGTGCGGCAGCGTGCCCTCGGTGTGCAGGCGCGGCATCGCCTTCGGCTGCTCGCCGATGCGCGCGTCGACGCTGCGGATCAGCGCCTGCACGCCCGGCTCGGCCTGCGTCGTCTCGCTCGCCTGCAGCGCCGGCGCCGCGCAGAAATTCATCGCCGCGTGCGCACGGGCGGACACGCCGAGGCCGGCGGCGGCCAGCGACAGCGACGCGACGAGCATCGGCACGTAGCGGCCGGCGCGCGTGCGCAGCCGCCGCTCTGTTGCACCATGGCCCGGAAACATCGGACGCACCATGCGGAACTCCTTCATTGGCTGGATCGCGTGTGATGTTAGCCGGATTGGCGGACGAACGCGCACCGGTTCGAGCGGCGAACGCAAAAACCGCACGCAACATGGCGTTGCGTGCGGTGCGGTCACCATCGGTCGGCTCCGGGCCCGACGCGTGTTATGCGTAGTCCGACATGGGCACGCACGAGCAGAACAGGTTGCGGTCGCCGTACGCGTTGTCCGCGCGGCCGACCGGCGGCCAGTACTTGTTCGTGCCGAGCGAGGCGACCGGGTACGCGGCCTGCTCGCGCGAGTACGCGTGCGGCCATTCGTTCGCGGTGACGACGGCGGCCGTGTGCGGCGCGTGACGCAGCGGGTTGTCCTCGCGATCGGCGCGGCCTTCCTCGACCGCGCGGATTTCCTCGCGGATCGCGATCATCGCGGCGATGAAGCGGTCGAGTTCTTCCTGCGATTCCGACTCGGTCGGCTCGACCATCAGCGTGCCCGGCACCGGGAAGCTCATCGTCGGCGCGTGGAAGCCGTAGTCCATCAGGCGCTTCGCGACGTCGTCGACGCTGATGCCGCTCGATTCCTTGATCGGACGCAGGTCGAGAATGCACTCGTGCGCGACCAGCCCGCCCGGCCCCGAATACAGCACCGGGTAGTGCGGCGCGAGGCGCTTCGCGATGTAGTTCGCATTGAGGATCGCGGTTTCGGTGGCGGCGGTCAGGTTCTTCGCGCCCATCATCGCGATGTACATCCACGAGATCGGCAGGATCGACGCCGAGCCGTACGGCGCGGCCGACACCGCGCCGATGCCGTCTTCCGCGCGTGCGTAGCCGGTCGAACGCTGGTTCGGCAGGAACTTCGCGAGGTGCGCGCCGACCGCGACCGGGCCGACGCCCGGGCCGCCGCCGCCGTGCGGGATGCAGAAGGTCTTGTGCAGGTTCAGGTGCGACACGTCGCCGCCGAACTGTCCCGGCGCGGTCAGGCCGACCATCGCGTTCATGTTCGCGCCGTCGACGTACACCTGGCCGCCGTGCGCATGGACGATCTCGCAGATCTCGCGGACGTTCTGCTCGAACACGCCGTGCGTCGACGGATACGTGATCATGATCGCCGCAAGGTTTTTCGAGTGCTGCTCGGCCTTCGCCTTCAGGTCGGCGATGTCGACGTTGCCCTGCGCGTCGCACGCGACGACCACGACCTTCATGCCAGCCATGTGCGCCGACGCCGGGTTCGTGCCGTGCGCGGATGCCGGGATCAGGCACACGTCGCGATGGGCTTCGCCGCGCGACGCGTGGTACGCGTGGATGATCAGGAGGCCCGCGTACTCGCCCTGCGAGCCCGCGTTCGGTTGCAGCGACACGGCCGCGTAGCCGGTGGCCGCGACGAGCATCTGTTCGAGCTGGTCGATCATCTCGCGGTAGCCGACGGTCTGCTCGGCCGGCGCGAACGGGTGGATGCCGCCGAACTCGGGCCACGTGACGGGCAGCATTTCCGACGTCGCGTTCAGCTTCATCGTGCACGAGCCGAGCGGGATCATCGAGCGGTCGAGCGCGAGATCCTTGTCCGACAGGCTGCGCAGGTAGCGCAGCATTTCGGTTTCGGAATGGTGGCGGTTGAACACGTGGTGCGTCAGGTACGCGCTCGTGCGCTCGAGGCCGGCCGGCAGCGCGGCGACGCCGGCAAGGCCCGCGTCCAGCGCATCGACGGCCGGCGCGGTGCCGCCCGCGGCCTGCGCGAACACGTCGAGAAGATCGGCGAGGTCGTCGCGCGTCGTCGTTTCGTCGACCGATACGCCGACTTGCGTGTCGCTCACGCGGCGCAGGTTGATGCGCTTGCCCTTCGCGAATTCGTGGACCTGCGCGGTGCGCGCGCCGGTGTCGATCGTCAGCGTGTCGAAGAACGTGTCGTTGACGGTCGCGAAGCCGAGCTGTTTCACGCCGGCGGCCAACAGCGCCGCGATGCGGTTCACACGCAGCGCGATCGTCTTCAGGCCGTGCGGGCCGTGGTAGACCGCGTACATGCTGGCCATGATCGCGAGCAGCGCCTGCGCGGTACACACGTTCGACGTCGCCTTCTCGCGGCGGATGTGCTGTTCGCGCGTCTGCAGCGCGAGGCGCAGCGCGGGCTTGCCCTGTGCGTCGACCGTCACGCCGACGAGGCGGCCCGGCATCTGGCGCTTGAATTCGTCACGCACCGCGAGATACGCGGCGTGCGGGCCGCCGAAGCCCATCGGCACGCCGAAGCGCTGCGTGTTGCCGATCGCGACGTCCGCGCCCCATTCGCCGGGCGGCGTCAGCACGGTGAGCGCGAGCAGGTCGGCCGCGACGACCACGTGGCCGCCGGCCGCGTGGATCGCTTCGGTGAGCGCGCGGTAGTCGCGCACGTCGCCGTTCACGCCCGGGTACTGCAACAGCACGCCGAACGCGTTTGCCTGCGCGGCGTCGGCGGCCGGGCCCGTCTTGACCTCGATGCCGACCGGCAGCGCGCGCGTGCGGATCACTTCGAGCGTTTGCGGCAGCACGTCGTCGGCCACGTAGAACACGTTCGACGCCGGCTTGCCGGTGCGCTGCAGCAGCGTCATCGCTTCGGCCGCGGCGGTGGCTTCGTCGAGCAGCGATGCATTCGAGATCGCGAGGCCCGTGAGGTCGGCCACCATCTGCTGGAAGTTCAGGAGCGCCTCGAGGCGGCCCTGGGAAATTTCGGGCTGGTACGGCGTGTAGGCCGTGTACCACGCCGGGTTTTCGAGCACGTTGCGCAGGATCACGGCCGGCGTGTGCGTGTCGTGGTAGCCCTGGCCGATATACGAGCGGAACACCTGGTTCTTGTCCGCGAGCGCACGCAGCGCGGCGAGGGCTTCGGCCTCGCTCTTCGGCTGCGCGAACGGGCCGAGCGGCAGCGTTTCGGCGCGGCGGATCGAGGCCGGGATCACGGCGTCGATCAGGGCGGCGCGCGACGCGAAGCCGAGCGTGTCGAGCATGGCCTGCTGGCTGGCGGCGTCGGGGCCGATGTGGCGTTCGGCGAACGCGTCGTGCGTTTCGAGCGCGGCGAGCGAGAGGGGCGTGCGGTTCATCAGGCGGTCCGGGTGTTCGAGCTTCATGGCGTGACTCTGGTCCCGCGCGGGACGGGGCGGCTGGCCGGCCCCGCGCGGTTCGGTAAGGAAGTTAGTCGATCAGCTTGGTGTAGGCGGCTGCGTCGATCAGCTTGTCGGTCGATGCGCCGGCCGCGAGCTTGATCTTGAACAGCCACACGCCGTACGCGTCGCTGTTCACGCCTTCCGGTGCATCGGCGGCTGCTTCGTTGACGGCGACGATCTCGCCGGACACCGGCGAGTAGATGTCGGATGCCGCCTTCACCGATTCGACGACGCCGACCGCGTCGCCCGCGTTCACCGACTTGCCGACTTCGGGCAGTTCGAGGAAGACGATGTCGCCGAGCGTGCTCTGCGCGTGATCGGTGATGCCGACCGTCAGCGTGCCGTCTGACTCGGTGCGGATCCACTCATGTTCTTCGGTGTATTTCAGATCGGCCGGGACGTTGCTCATCGGATGCTCCTGGATAAAAGGGTGTGATTCGTTCTGCTGGCGCGCCGCCGGGGCGTGCCGGATGTGGTTTGCGCCGGGCGCCATCTCCCGGCTTCCCGGGAGGAGGCCCCCCGGCCGTTACGCAGCGAGGACCTTGCCGTTGCGCACGAACGGCAGTTTTACCACGCGCGCGGGAAGATTCTTGTCGCGAATTTGCACCTGGACGGTGTCGCCGATCTGGACGGCCGCCGGCACGCGCGCGAACGCGATCGATTCCTGCATCGACGGCGAGAACGTGCCGCTCGTGATCTCGCCTTCGCCGTGCGGCGTGACGACTTTCTGGTGTGCGCGCAGCACGCCGCCCGCCTTGCCGTTTTCCTTCTGCAGGATCAGGCCGACGAACGCGGCGCGCGTGCCGTTGGCTTCCAGTGCGGCGCGGCCGACGAAGTCGCGCGGCGCGGTGAGGTCGACCGTCCATGCGAGGCCCGCGTCGAGCGGGGAGACGGTGTCGTCCATGTCCTGGCCGTACAGGTTCATGCCGGCCTCGAGGCGCAACGTGTCGCGCGCGCCGAGCCCGCACGGACGCACGCCGTTTTGCTGCAGGGCATTCCACAGCGCCTCGACGTGCACGGCCGGGACGATCACTTCGAAGCCGTCTTCGCCGGTGTAGCCGGTGCGCGCGACGGTGAGATCGCCGAACGGCGTGCCGGCGACCTGCGCGGCGTTGAACGGCTTGAGCTCGCTGGTGGCGGCGCGTGCGGACGGCACCGTCGCCCAGACCTTTTCGCGGGCGTTCGGACCCTGGACGGCGACGATCGCGAAATCGCGGCGCGGCGCGATCGTCAGGCCGTAGCCGCCTTGCTCGTTCAGCTGGTTGAACCACGCGATGTCTTTCTCGGCGGTGCCGGCGTTGACGACCACGCGGAAGAATTCTTCGGTGAAGTAATAGACGATCAGATCGTCGATGACGCCGCCCTGCGGGTTGAGCAGGCACGAGTAGAGTGCCTTGCCGGGCGTCTTGAGCTTGCCGACGTGGTTCGCGATCGCATGCTCGAAGAACGCGCGCACGCGGCTGCCGGTGAAATCGACCACGCACATGTGCGACACGTCGAACATGCCGGCGTCGGTGCGCACGGCGGCGTGTTCTTCGATCTGCGAGCCGTAGTTGACGGGCATGTCCCAGCCGCCGAAGTCGACCATGCGGGCATTGAGCGCGCGGTGCGCGGCGTTGAGCGGGGTGTGATTCAGTGCAGTCATCGAGGCCTCAGGCAAGGCGCTTGCGCGCGGATCAGAACGGCCATGTGCCGACCCCCGCGGCCGATGGCCTCGAGCGATCCGGTACATGCCCCTCTGTCCTCGATACCTGAGAGATTGCGCTGCGGGCGAAGCCCGGCGAACGCGCGCCCCTTCGGTGGGCAGCTTGCCCGCGCAGCCGATGCGCTGCGGGCTACTGCCGCTCTCCAGAGTGCGGGGAGAATATTGCCCGCGCAGTGCGCGGACGCGATCCCCGACGCGGTCGGTCCTTTTGCCTGAGAGTTTGCGGGTGTGCCCCTTCGGCGGCGCAACCGGTGTCGGAACACCCGGTCACACGCTCTCCCGACGCGTGCGGGCGACTGTACGCGAGCGGGTGGGCATTGTCAATTTGGGCAAAAGAATGTCGCTTCGCGACAAGCGGCGGCAACCGGCGCCGCCGCTTCGTCCGCTCCGGCAGGCGCAGGCGCGTTATTCGCCGATCGCGCGTGCGGCCGTGTCGAGTTCCTGGTTCAGCACCCGCTGCTCGTCGCCGGACAGGCCGCCGTTGTGCTGGGCCGACATGTCGTTCGCTTCCTGGCGGATCACGTCGAGGCGGTGGTGCAGCTGCGCACCATACGGCGGCGGGTAGTAGCCGCCGTTCACGCGCGCGTCGATCCGGCGGTGCAGGTTGTCGATCCGGCCCTGGACCTCCTGCATGCGGTCATTCGCGACGACCTGCGGATTCGGCCGGGGCGGGGGCGCCTGCCGGGCCGGCCGCTGCGGCTGCACGATACAGGCCGTGAGCGAGGAAACCAGGACGCAGCATGCTGCTGCGCGAATCAACCGTTGCATCGAATTCTCCTGACGGATGGGTGTCGGATCGACTTTTTGAGAAACGCGTCAGACCGGACGACCGCTGACTTTCGTTCCCGCGCCATTTGTAACGGAATGTTGGCGGCCGTGCCGGCGGGGCGGCGGCCGGCAGACGCTGCGCCGCCGCCGCACGTGGCGCGGGATGGCGGCCGGCGCGGCGCCGACCCGGCCGGCGGCAACCATTAGACGATGCGGCGCACGAACGGCACTCGGCGGCCGTCGTGCTCGCTCTGCGCGGCGAGCTCGATGATCGTCATCACGTCGACCGCGTCCTGTGCGGTGACGGGGAACGGCGCGCCGTCGCGGATCGACGCGGCGAGCGCGCGGTAGAACTCCGCGTACTGGCCGTCGAGCGTCGGCACCGGACGTTCGACCTCGACGTCGCCGTCGAGCACGCGCAGCAGGCCGGGCGGATTGCCGCCGCCGAATTCGACGTCGTCCGCGGTGAGGCCGGCCTTGAGCTGGTCTTCCTGCGTGTCGAGCCCGAATTTCTGGTAGCTGCCGCGCGTGCCGTGCAGCGTGAAGCGCGCGGGCTCGATCGCCGACAGCGCGCTCGCATGCAGCGCGACGTCCTTGTCCGGATAGCCGAGCAGCAGGTGCACGAAATCGGGCGCCGTGCCGTTGTCGCGGCGCGTCTTGACGGTGGCGCTCACGGTTTCCGGCGTGCCGAACAGCGCGAGCGCCTGATCGATCAGGTGCGGGCCGAGGTCGAGCAGCAGGCCGCCGCCGCGGGCCGGCTCCTCACGCCAGCGCATGCGCGGCGTCGGCCGGAAGCGGTCGAAGTGCGATGCGAAGCAGGTGAGGCGGCCGAGCTCGCCCGATTCGACGATCCGGCGCACGGTGAGGAAATCGCCGTCCCAGCGGCGGTTGTGGAACGGCGCGAACAGCCGGCTGCGCGCGTTCGCGAGCCGCGCGAGCGCGAGCGCCTCGTCGGCGGTGAGCGTGACGGGCTTGTCGACGACCACGTGGCGGCCGGCTTCGAGCACCTGGCGCGCGAGCGTGAAATGCGTGTCGTTCGGCGTGGCGATCACCACGCATTCGATATCGTCGAGGCCGAGCAGCGTGTCGAGGTCGGCGACGATGCGCGCACCCGGATATGCGGCGTGCGCGCGATCGGACTGAGTCGTCGCGATCGCGGCGACTTCAGTGCGGCCGCTCGTGGCGATCACGGGCGCGTGGAAGGTCGCGCCGGCGAAACCGAAACCCATCAAACCAATCCTGAGCAATGACGACATGGCAATTCCTGGCTGCGAAGGAAACTAAAGGATGGCGCGCCGAAACGGCACGAAGACGACCGGCTATTTTGGCATGGCGCCGCCGCTTGCACAGAGGCGTCGGGCGAAACGCACGAAGCGATGCGGCGTTTGCGCAAGGAATGCCGGCATTTTGCGGGGGACGGCAGCCGCGGCATGACGCGGCGCACGTAGCGCCCTGCACGAACAGCGGCGGGCCGAGGGCGGCGGTGGCGAGCGGGTATCCCATGAGATCGATCCGGTGACGGCTCAGTGGCGCCGGGGAGTACGTATTGTGTCCGATCGCAGCGCGGACGGGGCCAGATTGGCCGAACGGACAGGCACGACTACGGCGAACGGACAGGGGGCGCCCGCCCGGCGAGCCTGCGCGCCCCGGTCCGGCGGCGTGCCCGAAATACACGCCGCCGACGTGTTAACATGCGCGTCCTGCCCGCGTGTCCGTCTGCTTCGCCAGCTTGCCGCGCACGGCATCCTCCCGGCGTTCCGCCGTCAACCGCAACACCATCCGCCATCATGTCCGCAGGCCTCAATCCCGCTCAGAATGAAGCGGTGCGCTACCTCGACGGTCCCTGCCTCGTGCTCGCCGGCGCGGGCAGCGGCAAGACTCGCGTGATCACGCAGAAGATCGCGCATCTGATCGAAGCAAAAGGCTTCGAGCCGCGCCATATCGCCGCCGTCACGTTCACGAACAAGGCCGCCGCCGAAATGCGCGAGCGCGTGTCGAAGCTGCTGGAAGGCAAGACGCTCACCACGCCCGGCAAGGAAGGCCGCAAGGTGCCCGTCAACCAGCTCACCGTCTGCACGTTCCATTCGCTCGGCGTGCAGATCCTGCGGCAGGAGGCCGAGCACGTCGGCCTGAAGCCGCAGTTCTCGATCATGGATTCGGACGACTGCTTCGGGATGATCCAGGAGCAGCTCGGCACGACCGACAAGGGGCTGATCCGCAAGGTCCAGAGCATCATCTCGCTGTGGAAGAACGGCCTGATCATGCCCGACGAGGCGATGGCGATCGCGGCCAACGAGGATGAACACCAGGCGGCGCTGGTCTACCGCAACTACGTGGCGACGCTGCACGCGTACCAGGCGGTCGACTTCGACGACCTGATTCGCCTGCCCGCCGAGCTGTTCGCGAAGAACGAGCAGGTACGCGACCGCTGGCAGAACAAGCTGCGCTACCTGCTGATCGACGAGTACCAGGACACCAATGCGTGCCAGTACGAGCTGCTGAAGCAGCTCGCGGGCCCGCGCGCCGCGTTCACGGCGGTCGGCGACGACGACCAGGCGATCTACGGCTGGCGCGGCGCGACGCTGGAGAACCTCGCGCAGCTCGGCAAGGATTTCCCGAAGCTGCACGTGATCAAGCTCGAGCAGAACTACCGGTCGACGGTGCGGATCCTGACCGCCGCGAACAACGTGATCGCGAACAACCCGAAGCTGTTCGAGAAGAAGCTGTGGTCCGAGCACGGGATGGGCGATTCGATCACCGTCACGCCGTGCAACGACGAGGAACACGAGGCCGAATCGGTCGTGTTCCGGCTGTCCGCGCACAAGTTCGAGCGGCGCGCGCAGTTCCGCGACTACGCGATCCTGTACCGCGGCAACTTCCAGGCGCGGATTTTCGAGCAGGTGCTGCGGCGCGAGCGGATTCCGTACGTGCTGTCGGGCGGCCAGTCGTTCTTCGACAAGGCCGAGATCAAGGATCTGTGCGCGTACCTGCGGCTGATCGCGAACGCCGACGACGATCCCGCGTTCATCCGCGCGGTCACGACGCCGCGCCGCGGCATCGGCAACACGACGCTCGAGGCGCTCGGCTCGTTCGCGGGGCAGGCGAAGGTGTCGCTGTTCGAGGCCGTATACATGGGCGGGATCGAGGCGCGGCTGTCGGCGCGCCAGGTCGAGCCGCTGCGAATGTTCTGCGACTTCATCCAGCGCCTGACCGAGCGCGCGGACAAGGAGCCCGCGACCGTCGTGCTCGACGACATGATGGAGGCGATCCACTACGAGGCGTACCTGTACGACGCGTTCGACGAGCGGCAGGCGCAGTCGAAGTGGCAGAACGTGCTCGAATTCCTCGAATGGCTGAAGCGCAAGGGCACCAAGCCCGAGAAGGAGGCTGTCGACGGCGAGGCGGAGGGTTTCCACAATGCGGACGGGCTCGCCGATACGGGCAAGAACCTGCTCGGCCTGATTCAGACCGTCGCGCTGATGTCGATGCTCGAGGGCAAGGACGAGGATCCGGACGCCGTGCGGCTGTCGACCGTCCATGCGTCGAAGGGGCTCGAGTATCCGCACGTGTTCCTGGTCGGCGTCGAGGAAGGCATCATGCCGCACCGCGGCGGCAGCGAGGACGACGGCCCGATCGACAACGAGCGGATCGAGGAGGAGCGCCGGCTGATGTACGTCGCGATCACCCGCGCGCAGCGCAGCCTGCACCTGAACTGGTGCAAGAAGCGCAAGCGGGCGCGCGAGACAGTCGTGTGCGAACCGTCGCGGTTCATTCCGGAGATGGGGCTCGACGAAGCGCCGCCGCCGACGCCGGAAGAGGCGCCGATGTCGCCGAAGGACCGGCTCGCGAGCCTGAAGGCGTTGCTGCAGAAGTGACGCGGCGGCGCCGCCGCGAGCACGATGGCGCGACGAACCGGCAACACGAAAACGAAACCCCCGCGATGCGCGTGCGTCGCGGGGGTTTTTTACGGATGGCCGGGTGGGCGCGTTACTTCGCCGCGTTGACCATGTAGTCGACGGCCGCCTTCACGTCGGCATCCGACGCGTTCGACCCGCCCTTCGGCGGCATCGCGCCCTTGCCGTGCAGCGCGTAGTTGTAGACCGTATCCATCGAATCCTTCAGGCGCGGCGCCCAGTCTTCCTTGCTGCCGAACTTCGGCGCGCCGAGCACGCCGGCCGCGTGGCAGGCCTGGCAGGTCGACGTGTACAGCGCCTTGCCGGCCGTTGCCGCATCGGCGCCGGCCGGGGCGGCCGCGGGCTTTTCGCCGGCCTTCGGGATCGCGGCGATCGCAGCCATGGCGGCCGCGGCCTGCGCGTTCGACGCGTCGGCCCCCGACGCGGGTGCGCCGCTGGCGGGCTGCGCCGCGTTGGCGGCCGGCGCGGCCGGTTCGGGGAAATTCGCGCCGTCGTTGTTCGCCATGTAGACGATCGCGCGGGCGATTTCATAGTCGCTGACGTCGTCGGGGCTCGTGCCGCCGCGCGCCGGCATCGCGCCCTTGCCCGCGAGGGCCGTCTTCAGCAGCGTGTCGAAGCCTTGCGAGATGCGCGGCGCCCAGTCGTCCTTGTTGCCGAACTTCGGCGCGCCGGCGGCGCCGGTGCCGTGGCAGGTCACGCAGACGGCCTTGTAGACTTCCTCGCCGGTCTTGTACGTGCGGGGCGCGTTGGCGTCCTTCACGTCGACCTTCGCGAGCGGGGCGATACGTGCGGCGACCTGCTCGTCGGATAGCGCGTCCGTGCCGGCGCCGGAACGGAACGCATGGTTCGCGTAATTGGCGAACAGGACGATCAGGACAATCGGAATCGCGAACGACGCGATGATGACGGCAATCAGCTGCCCGGGGGTTTTGACGGGAGATTCGTGGGGTGCTTCGCTCATGCTTGCCTCGTCTCCATGAATAGGAATTGTGAGCGCGGTGCAACGGCAAAATGGCAGTCCAATGAAGCACGGACGATTATAGACGGAACGTTTACATCACGGCGAGCGGTGCGATGGCGCGTGTTTACCCGCACGCAGGCTCGCCCGGCGGCGATTCGGCGGGCAAGGTGGACGCTTCATGGGAAACCGGGTATCCTTGCTGTCTTGCCAATCGTGGGCGGCCTGTATATGGGGTCGCTTCACTGTCTCACGCGCCCGTAGCTCAATGGATAGAGTACTGCCCTCCGAAGGCAGGGGTTGCTGGTTCGATCCCAGCCGGGCGCGCCAAATAGCCTGATTCCAGGCGTCGATTTTCCCGATCCGTTTTCCTGAAGTCGTCCAGGCGTAACATCACCGCACGGTATCGCGCCGTCATTTCCCCCGGTATTCCCCCACCTTTCCATTGTGCGAGAATCGCCCGCAACGACAACTCAAAGCGTCGATCGCGGCGGCCGTCCGCGCATCGCGCCGACTCCGATGGCTGCCATTCCGTCCACCTCGACCGAAGTCGCTGGCTGCGCGCTGACCGATGCGCAGCAGGCGCTGCTCGCGCGTCTGAACACCTATTCTCCCGACGATCTGCACGCGCCGCTGCCATACAGCCGCCGCGTTGCCGAAGCCGAAGGCTGGTCGCATGCGCACGCGCTGGCCGTGATCGACGAATACAAGCGCTTCGCGTTTCTCGCGCAGGTAGCCGGCCATCCGGTCACGCCGTCGGTCGCGGTCGATGCCGCGTGGCACCTGCACCTGCAATACACGCGCGAATACTGGGACGTGTTCTGTGCCGACGTGCTGCGCGCGCCGCTGCATCACGTGCCGGGCGCGGGCGCGCCCGACGAGGCCGCGCAGTACGCGTGGCACTATCGGCAGACGCTCGACAGCTACCGCCGGCTGTTGGGCTGCGAACCGCCCGAAGCGATATGGCCGCGCCCCGCGGCCGAGCCGGCCGTGCCCGCCGACGCCCCGGTGCAGCAGCGCGCAGAACTGCGCGACGGCCCTTCGAGCGCGCCCGCCGCGCGCACGCGACGCTGGCGGCGCTTCGCGAGGTTCGCGTGGCCAACGGCGGCGATCAGCGTCGCGGCGACCTGCGCGAGCGCGAGCGATTTCAATGTGCTGGACTTCTCTGGGCCGGACTTTCTCGGGTTGTTCTACGTGCCGCTCTGCATCGCCGCGCTGCTGCTGATCGCCGGCCTGCAGTGGATCGAATACCGCCACCGTGCGTGGGGAACGCGTGCCCCCGAATCGTCGCCCGACCTGAGCGCGGAGGAAGCGGCGTATCTCGCGGGCGGCGGCGCGCGGATGGCGCAGGTCGCGATGCTGTCGCTCGCGCATGCCGGTGCGATCGAACTGCGGATGAGCAAGGTCCACGGCGCGCGGGTGCGGATCGACGATCCGCGACATGCAGGCGCTTATGGCGCCGACTGGGAATGGCTGAAGAGGCAACCTGGTGGCGAGACGAGCTGCCACGCGTTCGGTCAGCGTCTCGCGTGGCGCGAAGCCGACTGCGCCGCAGCGTTGCAGCGCAAAGGCTGGCTCTGGGCGCCGGGCGAGATGCGGGCGACGCGGATGGCCGCGCGCGCGATCCTGCTGCTCGTGTTCGGCGCGGGCGCGGCGAAGCTCGCGGTCGGCCTGACCCGCGGCCGGCCCGTGCTGCTGCTGATGATTTTCATGACGGCGTTCATGGTCGCGTACCACTTCATGGTCGGCCGCCTGCCCGGCTTCGGGCGCGGCGGCATGACGCGCGGCGGCGAGGCGGCGCTCGCCGCGCACCGCGACGAACGCCGGGGCGACCGCGCGATGCCGGACGGCCTCTTGTGGACGGCCGCGCTGTTCGGCGCCGGCGCGCTCGCCGGCACCGTGTGGGCCGCGCATTCGAGCGTGCTGATGGCGCCGCCGCCCGTCGCCGTGAACACCGGCGGGTCGAGCGGTCCGTCCGACTCCGGCTCCGACGCCGGCGGCAGTTCGAGTTCGTGCAGTTCATCGAGCTCATGCAGCTCAAGCAGTTGCGGCGGCTGTTCGAGCAACTGAGCATAGGGCGCGCTGCCGGGATAGCGCGCCGGCCGCCTGCGTCAGGCAAGCGGCACGGCGCGCGCCGAACTACGCGATTGCGGCATCGGCGGGCGTTCGTGCCTGCGCAGCACGCCCGTCGCCCGCCTCGACGATCAGCGTCCAGTCGAACGCCGGCAGGGCGCAGAGCTGCTCGACGGTGGCCGTGTACTCGTGCACGGGCGCGTGCAGGTAGCGCACCTTGTCGGTCCATTCGGGCAGCGTCGCCTGCGACGTGGTCAGCACGACCGCCAGCAGATCCTGTTCCGGCCGCCTTGCGATTTCCTGCAGGCTCAGCCGGACCTTGTCGAGGTCGCCCTCGGCGTCCAGGATCAGCGCGCCGGGGATCGGCGCATCCGGCCGGCCGGGCGCGTTGCCGGCAGCGCCTTTGTCGATGCACTGCTGATACACATGGCGATAGCGCGGCAGCGCCTGCTGTAGCGCGTGATGCTTGCGGACCTTCGCCTGCGCCGTGCGCGCGAGCCCGCGGCGCAGCGCCGGGTTCGCGATCAGCCGGTCGAGCGCGTCGACCCACGCCTGCGGCTCGTCCGGGACCAGCAGGCCGTCGCAGCCGTCGTGCAGCGCGAGGCGATAGGCTGGCCGGTCGCTGACGATCGAGGCGATGCCGGCCGCCGCGTATTCCTGCCACTGGATCGTGCTCGTGCCGGCGTTGTAGTCGTGGTCGGCGAGCGGCAGCAGCGCGATGTCCCAGCACCGTTCCGGCAGGCGTCGTGCGTGCGCGTCGTAGTCGTGAAGCTCGGGCTCGCACCCGGCGTCCGGGTGGCCGGCCCAGCCTGGCGGGACGTCCGCGCCGACGAAACTCACCTTGACCTTGCCGGGATGGCGCGCGCAGACCGCCTGCAGCGCCGCGTCGACGAGCGCGAAGTTGTCGGCGCGCAGCGACGCGCCGGCGATGCCGATCGTCACGCAGTCGTCGCCGCGCGCCGTCACGGGGCGGTAGAACCGGTCGAAGTCCACGCTGTCGGGCAGCACGTGAACGCGCGGGTGCGACAGCCGGTAGCGGCTGGCGATGAACGGCGTGGATACGATCACGGCGTCCGCGTTGCGCAGCACGAGCTCGATCCCCGCGCGGGCCATCCCGCCTTGCGCGGCGAGCGGATGCGCGGCCGGCAGGTCGGTCAGCAGGTCGTCGGTCTCGTAGATCACCGGCTTTTCATGCTTGAAGATCGTATACAGGTCGTTGCCCGTCAGGATGCCGGGCGTCAGCCGGTGCAGCAGGATGGCGTCGGCCGTGGCCAGCACGCTGCTGTCGATCTGGCCGTCCCGGATGCCCGGGACGAGTTCCCATTCGTCGTTCAGCAGACCGAACGGCAGCGTGAGGCGAATTCGCGATGACGCGCACGCGTCCGGATCGATCGAATACACGATCAGGCGCTTGCGGCGCGGTGCGGCGTCCGCAGTCGCGGCGACAGGCGCCAGCGTCCGGTTCTCCGCGAGCAGCCGCGTGTACAGCACGCCGTGGCGCGCGGCGTTGCGGCCGATGTCGTGCTGCGCACGGATCGCATCCTGCGCGGCCGCGGCGAGTTGCGCGCGGGTTTGCGGATGCTCGATCAGGTGCGCGATCGCGTCGACCCACGCGTCGGCGGTGTCGGCGACGAGCCAGCCCGTGCGGCCGTGAACAACCGGGCAACCTTCCGTCGGCGTGGCGACGAGCACCGTGGCCGCGCCGGCCGCCGAGCATTCGAGCCATGCGCGCGGCGGCGCATCGTCGCGCAACGTGACCGGCGTCGCGACCAGCGCGATGTCGAGGTCCGCGCGCTTCAGCGCGTCGGCGTAGCTGTCGTAAGGGGCAGGCTCGGCGATCAGCGTGACGTCCGGTTCGCGGTCCCAGCCGGCCGGCAGCGCCGCGCCGACGAACGACACCCGGAGCTTCCCCGGAAACCGGCGGCGGAGCTCGGCCAGCGCCTGGCGGACCTGCTCGAGACGCACGCCGTCGAGACCGGCGCCGGAAACGGCGAGGTTCACGCGGTCGCGCACGCCGGGCGCCGCGCGGTGCAGACGCTTGAGATCGACGCCGGTCGGCAGCACGTGGACCGATGCGTTGACATGACGGTACTGCCGCGCCAGCGCTTCCGACGGCACGACGAGCGCATGCGCGCGCTGCACGGCGCTGCGGATGCCCGCCTTGCGGCGCGCGTTGTCGGCCGCGCCGGGGATGTCGGCGAGCAGCGTGTCGAGCGGCGCGTCGATCTCGAGGACGACCGGCTTGCCGAGCGAGAACAGGTGTTCCAGCGTGGCGGGGGACAGCAGGCCCGGCGTGTCGCCCTGCAGCACGATCAGGTCGGCGCGCTGCAGCGCCTCGGGATCGATGCCGGCTGGCGTGACAGGGAAAGTCAGTGCCCATTCGCGGTCCAGCCGCGCGAACGGCTGCGCGAAGCGCAGGCTGGTGCGCGCGTGGTCGGCCGGTCCGGCGGTGACGACCGCGATGCACGAGCACGGCGCGGACGCCGGCTGCCCCTGGGCGGCGGCGCCCGTCGCGACGGCCTGCGCATCCAGCTTGTCCGCGTGTGCCTGGGTCCGCTCGACGAAGTTCTGCAACTGCTGCCAGAACGCGTCCTCTTCCTTCAGGTAGACGCCGCGCGCTTCGTGAACGGTGGCCTTCGCGTGCGCGATCTCGTGTTCGTCGAGCCCCCACGCGATGCCCTTGCCGTCCATCACCCACCGGGTCGGCTCCGACAGCGACGCGTCATTCATGATGCACACGACCGGGCATCCGCACAGCAGCGCTTCGAACACGGCGGTGGACCATTCGTACATGTACACGCACTCGACCTGTCGGAACAGCGCCGCGAGTTCGTGCGCCGAACGTTCCGGCACGCGGGTCGAGATTTCGATCGACTCGGCGGTGACCGGATGCAGCGTGCCGCCGCGCCGCAGGTGGCGATTGATGAAGACGGCCGTGCCGTTGCGGCGGGCGTTGTCGACACCGTCGCTGTTGAAGATGCGCGTGTCGACCAGCGGTATGCGCAGCAGGTCCGCCTTCCATTCTTCGGGCACCAGCGACGGCCCGAACGTGAAGATGAGGTCGTTCGGCTGCAGGGCGATCGGTTCGCCGTTGATGCGACCGGGCTCGGCCAGCAGGTAGCGCACGACGCAGCGCGCGTTGAACGGATTGCCGGTGACGACATCAGGGTAGACGACGATCGGGCTGCGATTCGCGCGGGCGTGCGCCTGCACGATGTCGTTGGTCAGCGGCGGCGTGCGCAGGTCAGGATGCACGACCGGCGTGCAGACGTACGCTTCGTGGCCGAGCAGATTCAGCACGTGGCACAGGTAGTGCATCGCGCGGATCCCGCCGGAGGTTTGCCGGAAATTCGGCGCGAGGATGTAGTACGGGTGGCCGAGTCGCGTAAAGATGCGCGAACCGCCGTGCGCCAGGCCAGGTTTGGGAGTCGTCATCGTTATCGGGTGCGGTAGAAATCGAAGACCACGTCGAGGATGCGATCCTGTTCGGCTTCGGTCATGTCGTGGTAAAGCGGCAGCCGGACGAGCCGGTCGGCGACGAGGTCCGTCACCGCCATGCCGGACCCGCAGCGCCCATAGCGCTGGCCGGCCGGCGAACTGTGCAGCGGCACGTAGTGGAACACCGCGTTCACGCCCACCGCGCGGATCTGCTGCAGCAGCTCGGTGCGTTCGGCGAGGTCGCGTGCGAGGAAATAGAACATGTGGCCGTTGCCGCGCTCGGCGAGCGAAATCGCGGGCAGCTCGATCAGCCCGTCCGCGCGCAGCGGCTGCAGTGCGTCCTGGTAGCGCTGCACGGTCGCGCGCCGCTGCGCGGTGATCACGTCCGCGTGCTCGAACTGCGCGTACAGGAACGCCGCGATCAACTCGCCCGGCAGGAACGACGAACCGACGTCGACCCATGTGTACTTGTCCACCTGCCCGCGGAAGAACTGACTGCGGTTGGTGCCCTTCTCGCGGATGATCTCCGCGCGCTCGACGAGGCGCGGGTCGTTGACCAGCAGCGCGCCGCCTTCGCCCGAGATCACGTTCTTGGTCTCGTGGAAGCTGAGGCACGCGAGGTGGCCGAGACTGCCGAGCGGCTTGCCGTTCCACGACGACTGCAGCGCCTGAGCGGCGTCCTCGATCACCCACAGGTCGTGGTCCGCCGCGAGCTGCCCGATCGCGTCCATGTCGCATGCGACGCCCGCGTAGTGCACCGGCACGATCGCGCGCGTGCGCTGGGTGATCGCGGCGGCGATCTGCGTCTCGTCAAGGTTCAGCGTGTCGCGGCGGATGTCGACGAACACCGGCGTCGCGCCGCGCAGCACGAACGCGTTGGCGGTCGACACGAACGTGTAGGACGGCATGATCACTTCGTCGCCGGGCTGCACGTCGGCGAGGATCGCGGCCATCTCGAGCGCGGCCGTGCACGAGTGCGTGAGCAGCGCGCGCTGGCAGCCGATGCGCGCTTCCAGCCAGCGGTGGCAGAGCTTCGTGAACGCCTGGTCGCCGGCGAGGCCGCCCTGCTCGACCGCTTTCGCGATGTAGTAGAGCTCCTTGCCGACCACGAACGGGCGGCCGAACGGAATGACGTCGAGATTGGGTGGGCCGAACATGGTCAGGCTCCGCAGTAAGGGGGACGTTCGGCCGCGCGGCTTGCGCGCGGCGCCGCTCAGATGTCCTTGCGGACGAGAATCGTGAACTCGTACAGGCCGTAGTCGTGCAGCAGCGCGACGTGACGCGAATAGCGGCGCTTGCAGCGATCGAACAGCGCGCACGGGTCCGCGTAGTACAGGAGGTCCGGGCGCATGAACGGCGGATCGGAATACGACGTCAGGCAGTTGAACGCGAAGCCCAGTCGACTCGTCGCGTGCAGCGTGTCGAGCGTCGCGTGGATGTAGTCGAGCCATGCGTCGTCGCCGTGACCGCGCCTGACGTTGAAGATGCCGGATGCGATCCCGTAGTCCGACGCGGCCTGCGGCACCGCGCCGACATGAAATGCGACGTTCGCGTCTTCGCGATAGCGCTGCCGCGCGGCGTCGACCATATCGGACGAGATGTCGTAGCCCGCATACGCGAAGCCGTCCGGCAGCGCACGCGCCTTCAGGAAATCGACCAGCGCGCCGTAGCCGCAGCCGATGTCGTTCATCGAGTGGCCGCCGGACTCGGGCAGGATCTTCGTCAGTTGTTCGAAGCGCAGGAACTGGCTCGTTTCGCCGTTCCAGTCGACGCCGCGCGCGGTCGCGCCGTGCTCCGCCAGCCGCGCGCTGTAGTACGCGGCCACTTCTTCCAGCAGGCTCGCATGCCGGGATTCGCTCATGGACATCGCCTCAGTCTTTCGAGGTCAGCGCGTACCGACGCGCGTCGGGACCGCAGTTGAACAGCACGTCGAGCACCGTCACGCCGTGGACGAAGTCGCCCCACTGCTGCGGATACTCGGGATAGCTCGGATAGTCGAACCAGCGCACCGCGACGCCGGCATCGGCGAACAGGCTCTCGTCGAGGTAGCTGCGCGCGGCCGGGCCGGACAGGTACTCGGACGCGCCCGCCTGCACGCACAGGTTCAGCAGCTTCTCGGTGCGGTCGCCGTGCAGCGCATAGTCTGACGTCGACGACACGCGCGTGCCGATCTCCAGTTGCCGCAGGACCCACGTCAGCATCGCGAAATTCAGCTCGCTCAGCATCCCGTAGGTGCGACCGGTGTAGAGCGCTTCGAGCTCGTCCGCATAGCGCGCGAAGTGCGGCGCGCGCGCGTAGTTCTGCTGCAGGGCCTTCCAGTGCAGCGGCGCCCAGTCGGCGCCGTCGATCTCGGTTTCGCGGATCGACTGGTGATACTTGCCCTTCACCTTTACCGGCACGCTCAGCCATTGCACGCCCTGCGGCGTCTTGATCTGGTTGCGGTTGCGCCAGTCGCGGCGCGTGTACTGCGCGTCATCGTAGAGGATGAACTCGTCGCTGGCGGCGATCAGGTCGAAGTAGCCCTTCCACGGAATGTAGTTGGACTGGACGATCGCTACCCGCTTCGCGTCGCGGTTCATGGTCGCACCGCTCATGCCGGAATGTGGCCGTACCGGTACATGTCGACGAGCTCGGGCGGAATGCCCCAGTCCGTTGCGCCCAGCTTGTCGTGCAGCGCCTCCAGGTCCGCGCGCATCGCGTTCCGAAGCTGTTCGACCATGCGGTTGCGCGCCGGCACGAAGTCGTGCTGGTACGCGGCATTGAGCTGATGGCGTACCGTCTTCGCGATCGCGGCCTCGCGCGTCATGTTGCGGATCAGCGGGCGTTCGGGCGCGAGTTCCGCGTAGCGCGGATCGATCGGCTCGCCGCGCATCGCCGCGACGAGATCGCGGCACAGCACCGGCGACAGGTGGAAACCGTCGCGCTTGGTGCCACCGAGAATCCACAGGTCGCGCACGCTGGTTTCGCCGAACAGCGGATACAGGTCGGACGTCGTCGGTCGCCAGCCGACGTTGACATTGACCAGGTTCGCGCGCGAGAAGCGGGTGTTGATCTGGTCCATCGCGGACTTGAGCAGCGTGTACGCGCTGCCGGCGTGGCCGTGCTCGTGCGGCACCGGGCTGATGTAGTTGCTGGCGCCGACGAGGGTCCGGTCGGGCCCGTACGGCGCCGAATACACACCGCACGCGAGGCCGCGGTTGGTCGTGCGCACGCAGTGCGTGTGCACGTTCTCCGTGCTCTGCAGTTCGATCGACATGCCGATGCCGTAGAACATCCGCTGCACCGGCAGCTCGGGCAGGCTCGCCTGCAGCACGCGCGTCACGTTGGCGCCGTTGCAGAGGATGAAGCGGTCCGCGCCGAGCACGCTGCCATCGGACAGGCGCGCCCCGGTGACGCGTCCGGCCGCGGTGTCGAGCCGCTCGACCTCGGCGTCGATGAAGCGCACGTTGCCGGCTTGCGCGACCGACGCGGTCAGCGCGTCGAGAAACTGTTTCGGATTGACCCAGCCTTCGCGCTTCAGGAAGACCGCCTTCAGCGCGCGATAGCGCGGGTCCGGATGATAGTTCGGGATCCCTGACGGATCGACCGCCTCGCAGGGCTCCTCGAATTCGCGGCAGAACCGCTGCATGGCCGCGAAGTTCTCGTCGTCGAGCGCGTCGGTCGCCGCGTTGTTCAGCACGAAGGTGCCGAAGCCGTGCGCGACCGCGCGCTCCGGCGTGCAGATTTCAGCGAATACGGCGGGCCAGGCCGCCGTCGCGCCGCGGCTCAGCTCGAACTTGAAGCGGTCGATCGGCGTGCCGAGCGAATCGCCTTCCAGCTCGGTGAACGAATTGAGCATCGCCGCCGCGGCGCGCGTGGCCGAGCCGGGCCGGTGCGCGTGGCCGACGATCACGAGCTCGACGCCCGCGTCGGCCTGCTGCCATGCGCGGGCCGTCATCAGGCCGAGAATGCCGTTGCCGAGGATTGCGATTTTCATTTGCGTGTGCCCCCACCTTCGGGGAATGACAGGTAGCAGAGCGACGGATAGGCTGCAGCCTTGTGGATCTGGTGCGGACGGTTGCCGAGCAGGTCGCGCAGGTAATGGACGCCTTCCGCGGGCAGCTGGCCGCCGCGGGTGAGCTGCCAGAACGCGACGACGCCGCCGGGCACCAGCCGCTCCATCACCGCGTCGAACGCGTGCCGGGTCGGCTCGATCACGTTCAGGTCGAACCACGCGAGCGCGACCATCTCGCCGGGATGCGCTTCGTCGAACGCCGCCAGCGTGTCGCGGCAGTCGCCTTCCCACACGTGGTGCTTGTCATGCACGTGTCCCATCGCGTTGCTGCGCTCGTGCAGGTTCAGCAGCTTGCGCAGCAGGTCGGCGTACTCGCCGGACAGCGAGTACGTGCCGTCGGAGAACAGCTTGCGGTCGCGCGTGTCGTGCTCGGCGAAGCCCGTGTAGCCCGTGAACGTATCGAATGCGTGGATCCGACGCTGGAAGTTCAGCGGCTCGAGAATCGCGCGGAAGTTCTCGCACAGCACGGCGGTCTGCCCGCGCCACGTGCCGAGATCGAGGATCGCGCCCGGCAGCGGCACGATTTTTTGATAAATCTCGAAGGTCGCGAGAATGCGTGCGAGGAGCGAGCCGCGCACGAACAGGCCGAGCGACCGTTCCAGTTCCTCGCGCGTCGCGGGGTAGGTCTGCATCAGGTCGAACAGTTCGCGGCGCGCCGCGAGCTGATCGCCATCTGCGTTGGTGATGATCGCTGATTCGTGCATACACAGGGCTCCAGGCACAAAGGGTGTGACCGGACGAGCGCGTGTCGGCGCGGTGGCATCGGAATGCGCAACCGTCCGAGCGTCGCAGGTCGGACATCTTTCTACGATCAAGTCTAGCGAGCGCCGCCAGGATCGAATGTCGGATTAGCGGGTGGTTTCACCCCGCATTTCGATGGATGCGCGCGTGTCCGGCGCGAATTCGGGGCGCCCGCGGGCGCGGCTTGCAGTCGCGGGAATAGCGACCAATTCCAGCACCTGCTCGCCAAATTGGAACGCGGCGTGCGCGTGGAGAATTCGGACACGTCGGAGACCGTCGATGCGTGCGTCCGCGGGCGAAGACGTGTGCCGACGCAGCGGCGCCGGCCGCGATTCGAATCCCGTATTGGCTACCAGGACGACATAGCTCATGATGCTCACCTCCCCCGCCGCCGCCACGATCGAACAGGCGCTGGCGCACCATCAGGCCGAACGGCTGGAAGAGGCCGAGACGCTGTACCGGCAGATCCTCGACACCGATCCCCGGCACGCGGACGCGCTTCACCTCCTCGGCCTGATCGGCCATCAGTACGGGCGCTATCAGGAGGCATCCGACCTGATCATGGCGGCGATCGAGATCCGGCCGGACGCGATGTACTACTACAACCTCGGCAACGTGATGCAGGCGGACAACCGTTACGCCGCCGCCGCCGAGTGCTTCCGTCTCGCAATCGAGCTGCGACCCGACTACGTCGATGCGTACAACAACCTCGGCAACGCGCTGCGGCTCGCCGGCGACGTCCGCGCGGCCGTCGATGCGTTCTGCCAGGCCATTGCGCTGAAGCCGGACAACGGCCAGGCCTACAACAACGTTGCGAATGCGCTGTTCGACCTGAACGAGATTCCGGCCGCGCTCGAGGCTTACCGGCACGCGGTCGCGCTGCGCCCCGAACTGCCGGAGCCGCGCAGCAACCTGCTGTTCGCGAGCCACTTCAGCGAAGCGTTCGACCACGACGCCTATCTCGCCGAGGCCGCGCGCTACGACGAACTCGTCACGCGCTGCGCGAAGCCGTGGACGGACTGGCTCGTCGACCTGGCTCCCCGGGGCGGGCGGCCGCTGAAGATCGGCATCGTGTCGGGCGACCTGAAGTCGCATCCGGTCGGCTATTTCATCGAGAGCATGCTGAAGCATCTCGACGCGAACCGGATCGAGATGCATGCGTACCCGACGCGCGACGTCGAGGACGACGTGACCGCCCGCATCAAGCCGGCCTTCTCGACATGGACCAGCATCGCCGGCCTGAGCGACGAAGCGGCGGCTGCGCGTGTCCGCGCGGACCGCATCGACGTGCTGCTCGACGCGGCGGGCCACACGGTCTACAACCGCCTGCCGTTGTTCGCGTGGAAGCCGGCGCCGCTGCAGGCGAGCTGGCCCGGTTATTTCGCGAGCACCGGCGTGGGCGCGATCGACTACGTGATCGGCGACCGTCACGTGCTGCCGCCCGCCGAGGCCGCGCATTTCACCGAGCGGCCGTGGCACCTGCCGGACAGCTATCTGTGCTTCACGCCGCCGGCCGAGCCTGTCGACGTCGGCGCGCTGCCGATGCTCGCGAACGGCCATCCGACCTTCGGCTATTTCGGCAAGCTCGCGAAGATCACCGATCACGTCGTCGCGGTCTGGTCGCGCGTGCTGCAATCGGTCACGGGCGCGAAGCTGTTCGTGAAGGCCGAGCATCTCGACGATCCGCGCGAGCAGCAGGCGCTTGCCGCGCGCTTCGCTGCGCACGGCATCGACGCGCAGCGCCTGATCCTCGAAGGCCGCTCGCCGCGCGCCGAATATCTGGCCGCGTACGGGCGTGTCGACCTGATGCTGAGCCCGTTCCCGTATCCGGGCGGCACGACGACCGCCGAAGCGCTGTGGATGGGCGTGCCCGTGCTGTGCCGGCGCGGCGAGCGCTTCCTGTCGCACATCGCCGAGAGCCTGCTGCATTCGGCGCGGCTGCCCGAGTGGATCGCGGACGACGACGCCGCGTATGTCGCGAAGGCCGTCGCGCAGGTCGGCCAGCCTGCCGAGCTGGCGGCGCGGCGCACGACGCTGCGCGCGCAGGTGCTCGCGTCGCCGCTGTGCGACGCGCCCCGCTTCGCGCGCCACTTCGAGGACGCACTGCACGGCATGTGGGCGCAGCACGTCGAAGCCACGCCGGCCGCAACCGTGTGAGGCCGCTCGCGACTTGACGTGCGTGGGCATTTCCACGTTGGCGGCAAGCGGAACATGGCGCCCCTCGCGCCGAACACCGCGCCGGCCGACGCGATCGTCATGCCGACCGGCGGCGCGTGCGCGACACCGTCGTCGGGATGGCGCGCGATGGGATTGCGGCGCCGGCCGTGATGATCGGCACGGCGGCAGGCCGATCGACTTCCGACGCGAACCGCATCCCTATTGAGCAGGACAGACGAGATGGGCGGAACAGGACAGGCATTGCAGGCGGCGCTCGCGCATCATCAGGCGGGGCGTCTCGCGGAAGCGAAGACGCTGTACGGCGCGATTCTCACCGCGCAGCCGGGCCAGCCGGATGCGCTGCATTTCCTCGGGCTGCTTGCGTGCCAGCTGAAGCAGTACGACGCGGGGCTCGCGCTGATGGAGCAATCGCTCGTCGAGCGGCCGGACGCGTCGTACTTCAACAACCTGGGCAACATGCTGCGCGAAAGCGGCCGGCTCGACGACGCGATCGCGCACTATCGGCGCGCGGTGGCGCTGCGGCCGGACTATCCGGAGGCGCACAACAACCTCGGCAACGCGTTGCGCGACGCACGCGAGCCGGCGGCCGCGATGCAGAGCTGCGCGCGCGCGATTGAGCTGCGCCCCGGCTATGCGCAGGCGTACAACAACCTCGGCAATGCGCTGCAGGATCTGGGCGACCTCGATGGCGCCGCCGCGCATTACGGCCGCGCGATCGAGCTGGATGCGTCGATGGCGATGGCCCATGCGAACCTGAGCGCCGTGCGTCACAAGCAACTGCGCTGCGCGGAAGCGCTCGCGCATGCGCAGGACGCGATCCGGCACGCGCCGAACCTCGGCGACGCACATAACCACGCGGGCAACGCGTATCACGGACTGAACCGGCTCGAGGATGCGCAAGCGTGCCATCGCACGGCCGTCACGCTCAATCCGGCGGACGCCGGCGCGTGCCACAACCTGTCCGTCGTGCTGTTGAAGCTGCAGCGGCTCGACGAGGCGCTCGTGTATTGCCGGCAGGCGTTGCAGGCCGGCCCGCCGGCCGTGTTGATGCACGTCAATCTCGGCGACATCCTGCGCGCGCAGGGCAACGTCGATGCCGCGGTTCACGCGTATCGCGACGCGCTTGCGCTGGTGCGCGACGATGCCGACGACGTGGCGGCGACCGTGCTGAACCGGCTGCTGTTCAGCGCGGCGGCGTCCGCTTGCGTGAACCCCCCCGACTATCTGGCCGACGCGCGGCGCTACGGCCGGCACCTGGCCGCGCGTTCGACGCGCCATGCGCACGATCCGCGCGAGCGGCGCGCGCGCGCGCAAGGGCGGCCGCTGCGCGTCGGCTTCGTGTCCGGCGACCTGCGCCTGCACCCGGTCGGGATCTTCCTGGAAAGCGTGCTCGCGCACCTCGAGCGCACGCGCATCGACCTGCGCGTGTACGTGACCACGGACGAGGAGGACGCGATCACCGCGAAACTGAAGCCGCACGCGAACGGCTGGCGCTCGATCGCCGCGCTGGGTCCGGACGTGGCCGCGCGGATGATCCACGACGACGAAATCGACGTTCTCGTCGACCTCGCGGGCCATACGCAGTCGAGCGGGCTCCCGGTGTTCGGCTGGAAACCCGCGCCGGTGCAGGCGAGCTGGCTCGGTTTCTTCGCATCGACCGGCTGCGACGCGATCGACTACTTCATCGGCGACCGCTACACGCTGCCGGACGCCGAAGCGCATCACTTCGTCGAGAAGCCGTGGCGGCTGCCGGACAGCTTCCTGTGCTTCACGCCGCCGGCCTGCGACGTCGAGGTCGGCCCGCTGCCGATGGCGGCGAGCGGCCATCCGACGTTAGGTTGCTTCGGCCAGCTCGTGAAGATCGGCGACGACGTCGTGCGCGCGTGGTCGCGCATCCTGCACGCGCTGCCGAACGCGCGGCTGCTGCTCAAGGCGCACGAACTCGGTCGCGAGGGCGTGCGCGACGCGACCGCCGCGCGCTTCGCGCGGCATGGCATCGACGCGGACCGGCTGATCCTCGAGGGCGGTTCGCCGCGCGCGGAATACTTCCGCGCATATAACCGCATCGACGTCGCGCTGAGCCCGTTCCCGTATCCGGGCGGCACGACCACGGCCGAAGCGCTGTGGATGGGTGTGCCGGTGCTCGGCATGAAGGGCGGACGCTTTGTCACGCACATCTGCGAAAGCGTGCTGCACGCGGCGGGCATGGGCGAATGGGTCGCTGACGGCGAGGACAGCTATGTCGCGAAGGCGATCGCGGCGGTGCACGATCGCGAGCGCCTCGCGGCGCTGCGCGCGAGCCTGCGTGCGCAGCTGCTCGCGTCGCCGTTGTGCGACGCGCGCCGGTTCGCGGCGCATCTCGAAGCGGCGTTCCTCGCCATGTGGCAACGCTATACGAACTCGGAGCAGGAAGCATGAACGATATCCACGACACGCTGCAGTCCGCGCTCGCGCATCATCAGGCGGGGCGTCTCGCGGAAGCGAAGACACTGTACGACGCGATTCTCACCGCGCAGCCGGGCCAGCCGGATGCATTGCATTTCCTCGGGCTGCTCGCATGCCAGCTGAAGCAGTACGACGCGGGGCTCGCGCTGATGGAGCAATCGCTCGTCGAGCGGCCGGATGCGTCGTACTTCAACAACTTGGGCAACATGCTGCGCGAAAGCGGCCGGCTCGACGACGCGATCGCGCACTATCGGCGCGCGGTGGCGCTGCGGCCGGACTATCCGGAGGCGCACAACAACCTCGGCAACGCGTTGCGCGACGCACGCGAGCCGGCGGCCGCGATGCAGAGCTGCGCGCGCGCGATTGAGCTGCGCCCCGGCTATGCGCAGGCGTACAACAACCTCGGCAATGCGCTGCAGGACCTGGGCGAGCACGAAGCGGCGGCCGCGAGCTACGCCAAGGCCGTCGCGCACCAGCCGCAGTACGCGGATGCGTACTGCAATCTCGGCAACGCGCTGCATGCGCAGGATAAATTCGACGATGCCGCGGATGCCTATCGCCGCGCCATCGCGCTGCAACCGGGCTTCCGTGTCGCGCACCGGGGGCTGAGCGCGACGCTGCGCGCGGCCGGCGATCTGCACGGCGCGATCGACCATGCGCGCGAAGGGCTCGATCCGGGCGACGCAGACGCGCACTGCGTGCTGGCAAGGTTGCTGCAGCGCATCGGCGATTTCGACAAGGCGCTCGAACTGCTCGAGCAGGCGGTCGCGATCGACCCCGCGCATGCACAGGCATGGGCGTGGCTCGGCGATTTGCGCAACCAGCAGGGCGAATACGGGCAGGCGGTGCAGGTGTGCCGGCGTGCGATCGAGGTCGATCCCGAACTGGCCGACGCATACAACTTCCTCGGCTTCGCGTATCACAACCTCAACTTGCTGGCCGCCGCGGAGTTGAGCCATCGGCATGCGATCGACCTGAACCCGGACGACGCCGACGCGCATCACAATCTCGCCGCCGCGCTGTTTCGGCTCGAGAAGCTCGACGAGGCGATGAAGCACACCGAGATCGCGAGGGCGCTCGGCATCGATCCGCTGAAGGTCCAGATGACGCTCGGTGACATCCTGTGGGCGAAAGGGGATCTCGCCGGCGCGCTGGATGCGTTCCGCTCGGCGATCCGGCACGACCTGCATCGCGCGTACTCGCGGATGCTGTTCAACATGTCGAGCTCACCCGCGTTCGAGCCGCAGGAGTGGGTCGCCGAAGCGCGCCGCTACGGCGAGCATCTCGAGCGCGACGCGCATCCGTTCGAGCACGACCGCGCGCAGCGCGTCGCGCAGGCGCAGGGGCGGCCGCTGCGCGTCGGCTTCGTGTCGGGCGACCTGCGCCAGCACCCGGTCGGCATCTTCCTGGAAAGCGTGCTCGCGCGGATAGACCGGTCGCGCATCGAGCCGCATGCCTATGTGACCTTCGTCGGCGAGGACGACGTGACCGCGCGGCTCAGGCCGAACTTCGCGAGCTGGAAGAAGGTGGTCAGCCTGGGCCGCGAGGAGGCCGCGCAACTGATTCGCGACGACGGCATCGACATCCTGATCGATATGGCAGGCCATACCAACTGGAGCGGCCTGCCGATCTTCGGGCACAAGCCCGCGCCGGTGCAGGCGAGCTGGCTCGGTTTCTTCGCGACGACCGGTTGCCGCGCGATCGACTATTTCATCGGCGATGCGTATACGCTACCGGCCGACGAGGCGCATCACTTCACCGAGCGGCCGTGGCGGCTGCCGGACAGCTACCTATGCTTCACGCCGCCGCCGTACGATGTCGCAGTCGGCCCGCTGCCGATGGCGGCTCATGGCGGCGTCACGTTCGGCTGCTTCGGCAAGCTGATCAAGATCAGCGACGAGGTCGTCGCGCTGTGGTCGCGCATCCTGCACGCACTGCCGGACGCACGCCTGCTGCTGAAGGCCCATGAGCTCGGCGCCGGCGACGTGAACCAGGCGACGCTCGACCGCTTCGCGCGGCACGGCATCGGCGCGGATCGGCTGATTCTCGAAGGCGGTTCGCCGCGTGCGGAGTACTTCGCCGCGTATAACCGCATCGACATCGCGCTGAGCCCGTTCCCGTACCCGGGCGGCACGACCACGGCCGAAGCGCTGTGGATGGGCGTGCCGGTGCTCGGGATGAAGGGCGGCCGGTTCGTCACGCACATTTGCGAAAGCCTGCTGCACGCGGCGGGCATGGGCGACTGGATCGCGGAAGACGAGGACGCGTACCTCGCGAAGGCCGTCGCGTTCGCGCGCGACCGCGACGGGCTGGCGACGCTGCGTGCAACGCTGCGCGAGCGCGCGCTGGCGTCGCCGCTGTGCGATGCGTCGCGCTTCGCACGCAACCTCGAGGACGCGCTGCACGGCATGTGGACCCGCTACGCGGCCGGCGAGACGGCGCCCCGGGACGCGTGACGAGCGGGATCGCGCCACGGCTGGAAGCCGCGCTCGCGCATCGTCGGGCCGGCCGCCCGAGATGATCGACGCGGCCGGCGAGCGGGCGACGCGGGCGTAGCCGGCGCGATCCGGCTCGCGCTCCCGCTTGCACGCGAAAAAAAAGCCGCATTGAAGCGGCTCGACGGTACGGCGACAACGGACCGCTCGACTGGCGGCGTCTTTTAATTCGAAATGCGCGGCGGGCGAGACGCCCGGCCGGTCACAGCATGCCGGCTTTCTGGTACTGGCTCGCGGCCTTGATCCGCTCCCGGGACTGCGCAAATTCCGCAGCCAGGCGGTCACGGTCCGTCTGCGCATGCTCCGTGATCGACGCGTCGATCGCCATGATCTGCCGCACCTGGTCCAGCACGTCCGGGGTCTGCTCGCCGGACAGGTTCATCAGCAGCGGCGAGCGTTCGTCGGCGAGGGCCGCGACGCGCACCCAGTCGCGCGCATCGGCCGCCGACTGCATGGCACGGGTCAGGTCGAAGGCGCGGGACAGGGTGTCGTTCGTCATGGTTCTGCTCCGAAGGGGGCGGCCAACGCTTACTTGTTGTTGGCCATCGCGCCGGCGCTGTTCTGGCCGCCGAACAGCTGGGTCAGGTAGCGGGTGTTGTTCGCCATCGTCGCCATCAGCGTGTTCAGCGCGGTGAATTGCGCATTGTATTGCTTGGTCAACTGGTCCGAGTAGCTCTGCAGCTGCGTCGCCTGACCCTGCACACTCTTCAGATCGGCGTTGATCGCGTTGGTGCGCTGGTCGATCAGGCCGGACGTCTGCGTGTACGAGTTGATGTTCGCATTGAGCGCCTGGGCGATGCCGTTCGTCTGGTTGAAGATCGCCGTCACCGCGGAACTGTTCGACTTGAGCGCGGTGGTCAGCGCGGCGGTGTCGACCGACATCGCGCCGGTCGAGTCCACGTTGATGCCGATGCTGCCGAGCGCATAGGTCGTGCCGCCCGTCGTGACGCCGCTGCTGAGCGTCGTCGCGAGTGCGCTCCTGATCGTGTTCAGCATCGCGTCGCCGAGCAGCGGGCCGGCGGTCTTCGCGGTCGAGTCGTAGCTCGACAGCGATTTCGCGGTATTCACGAAGTTGGTATACGCGGTCGCGAAATTGTTGATCGCGGTCGTCGCCGCGGCCGTGTCCTGCGACAGCGTGATGGTTTGCGTCGTGCCGACCGCGGCCTGCGACAGCGCCAGCGTGACACCCGTCAGCGCGCCCGACACGTTGTTCGACGCGCTCGACACCGGCGTGCCGTCGATCGTCAGCTTCGCGTCGGCGGCCGACGTGACCGTCGTGTACCCCGACGTCAGTTTCGAGTTGACGCCGGTGCCCGTGATCGAGATCGTGTTGGCTGCACCGGTGACGTTCGACTGCATCACGAGATGCTGGCCGTCCGAACCGGTGATGACCGACGCGGTGACGCCGGCATTGCCGGACGCGGAGTTGATCGACGACGCGATGTCGGACAGCGATGCGCCGGCCGCCACGTTGACGTTGAACGCGGGGTTGCTGCCGAAGGTGATGCTCAGCGAACCGGCCGAGATCGTGTCCGCCGACGTCACGCCGGCCGACGACAGCTTGTTGGCGGTCGCGAGCTGCGTGACATTGACCGAATACGAACCGGCCACCGCGCCGCTGCCGCTCTTGATCGTCGTCGCGATGCCCGTGCCGCTCGCCGTCGCGGCGAGGCTGCCGAGCGCGGTGCCGTCCGAGAGGCCGGTGAGCGCGGTCTGCAGCGCGGACAGCGCGCCCTTCAGCTGGCCGATCGCGGACAGCTGCGTATTGTCGTTCGTCTGTCGGGTCTGCAGGGCCTGCAATTGCCCGGCCGTCTTCGCGTTCACCAGCGTCGTGACGAGCGTATTGACGTCGAGCGTCGAATTGGTCGCGCCGCTGATGATCGATTGACCTGCATTCGCCAGGATGGTGCTGATGTCCGTGCTGCTGACGGGGGTGGTGGCCATGCCGTTGCTCCGGTCGTCCGCGCAATCAACGTGCGCGATGCGGCGGGGCGCCGCGGTTCAATGCAAAGAGGGAGGCGTGCCTCCCTGGAGAATTCCGGTCTGGGCGGTTTCGGCGGCGTCGCGATGCGTCGCATGGCGACGCCGCCGTGCCCGGAGGCGGGCGGGCACGTGGCCCGCCGCGGGTGCTGCTCGATTAGCCGAGGAGCTTCAGGACTTGCTGCGGCAGCGAGTTCGCTTGCGCCAGAACCGAGATACCAGCTTGTTGCAGCACTTGAGCCTTGCTCAGGTTCGCCGTTTCCGTCGCGAAGTCCGCGTCGGTGATCTGCGAGCGAGCGGCGGTCATGTTGGTTGCCTGGGTTTGCGTCGTCGAGATCGCAGCCTGGAACGTGTTCTGTGCTGCGCCCAGCGTTGCCTGGAACGTGTTGACTTGCTTCAGTGCCGCGTCGATCGCCGTGATCGCCGATTGCGCGCCCGACTGGGTGGCGACGCTCAGGCTGTTCACGCTCATGCCCGTGCTGTTCCAGTTCGCCGTGCCGAAGTCGACGGTAACGACCTGGTTCGCTGCTGCGCCGATCTGGAACGTGACGCTGCCGGCGCCGCCCAGGATGGTCTGGCTGTTGAACGTCGTTTGCGATGCGACACGGTCGATTTCGCTGAGACGCGTCGTCACTTCAGCTTGCAGGTTCGCGCGAGCGCTCGAATCCAGCGAGCCGTCGCCCGCTTGTTGCGCCAGCGTACGGATACGCTGCAGGTTGTCGACCGTCGATTGCAGCGCGCCGTTGGCGGTCTGGATCATCGAGATGCCGTTGTTCGCGTTTGCAACACCTTGCGTCAGCGCATTGATTGCCGCCGTTTGCGACGTCGAGATCGCCAGGCCTGCTGCATCGTCAGCAGCGGTGTTGATGCGCTTGCCCGACGACAGGCGGTTGATTGCTTGCGACAGTGCGCTTTGCGAGCCCGACAGATTCGTCTGCGTCGTCAGCGAAAGGATGTTGGTGTTGATGTTCAGCATTTGCTTCCTCGTTTTGGAAAATGCCTGAGATACAGACAGGTTCTGATTTCGGCGTGGCGCTTTTTGCGTCTGGCGCTGCCCGCCTTTCCTGGTTGACGGCGGCACCCGGCGAAAACTTTAGAGGGATGTTTGAGGAAATTCGGGACCGAAGGGCCGGTTTCGCCGGGAAGGCGCACGGGGCATGGCGGGCGGCGTGGCGGCCGTGGCGCGAGAATCGCGCGGTTGGGCGGAACGTTTGCCCGCGACCGACAAAAGGGTGGTTTTATCTGTGATTCCCTGCTATGATGGCGGGCTGAATTGAGATTTTCTGTCACGCCTTTGCCGGTTTCGGCATGTCTGCTGACAGTCAAACGCGGCGCTGCACGCGGTTGTGAAGCGTACTCGCGGTGCTTTCCGCCTCTCTTTTCCGGCCTCCGAGGCCGTATTTCCGCTCGTTTCGCCTGTTGTGGGGGACGCTCGGATGGCCGGTGCGTGGCGCTTGGCCGCTACGTTTTTGACCGTTTAAGCAATTTAGGAACGACATGACGACGATTCTTCTGAAAGAAAACGAGCCGTTCGAAGTGGCGATTCGCCGCTTTCGTCGCGCTATCGAAAAAAATGGCCTGATCGCTGAACTGCGTGAGCGCCAGTCTTACGAAAAGCCGACCGCAGTCCGCAAGCGCAAGAAGGCAGCAGCCGTCAAGCGCCTGCACAAGCGTCTGCGCAGCCAGATGCTGCCGAAGAAGCTCCACTAAGAGCGTCTGCCGGTTCGCCGCGAAACGGCGGAGTGTGCCTCGGAAGAGGCCACTCCGCCGTTTTGCTTTTGCAGGCCGGGAAAATCCCGGGGGTGTTCCCGCCGACTGCCGAGGCCCGGCGGTGGGCGGGCGGTGAGCGGGCGAATCGTCCGCATGCGCGAACGAGGCGGCTAGGCACGCGAGAGCGGCGGCCACGCGGCGCCGGCGCGCGCCTACGCCCGCGCCGAGTGGCCCCCTGCGTTGTCAGCCTGTCTTGCGCCGGCGTGCCGGCTGCTTGCCGCCGAGCGCCGCGCATTGCGCGTGGCACGGGCAACCGGCTTCGTGATCGTTGACCATGCCGGTCGCCTGCATCAGCGCATAGCAGATTGTCGAGCCGACGAACTTGCAGCCGTACGCCTTCAGCGCCTTGCTGAGTGCGTCGGACTGCTCGGTCGACGCGGGAGCGTCGCGGTACGACTGCCACGCGTTCTGGACCGGCGTATCGCCGACGAACGACCACAGGAACGCGGCGAGCGACCCGTGCTCTTCGCGGATGCGCTGCACCGCGCGCGCGTTGGTCACCGCCGATTCGACCTTCGCGCGGTTGCGCACGATGCCCGGGTTCTCCAGCAATGTCTCGATGCGCTTGGGCGTGAAGCGCGCGACGGCGTCGACGTCGAAATCGGCGAACGCTTCGCGGTAGCCCGCGCGCTTGTTCAGGATCGTCGACCACGACAGCCCGGCCTGCGCGCCTTCCAGGATCAGCATTTCGAACAGGTGGCGATCGTCGTGCGACGGCACGCCCCACTCGGTATCGTGATAGTGAGCGTCCGCTTCCGTCTTCACCCAGTTGCACCGCTGCGACATCGTCTGCCTCGTTTTCAGTGTCGATTCGATCGCGCCAGCATAGCGGAAGCCCTTTGAGCGGGATAGCCGGCCGAACGGCAGATGGGCGCGCGGCGCCGATCCGGTTAAGCTTGGCGCCTGTTCGAATCAGCGGGATGAAGGCATGGCGGCATTACTTTTTGCGATCGGCATCGACGGCGGCGGCACGGGCACGCGCGCGGTGCTGGCCGACCGGCACGGGCGCGAGCTGGCGCAGGGGCGCGGCGGCCCGTCAGGGCTCGGTCTCGGTATCGAGCGCGCATGGGCGTCGATCGGCGCGGCCTGCGCGGACGCGTTCACGCAGGCCGGTTTCGCGTTCGAGTGGTCGCAGTGCGCGCTCGGCTGCGGGCTCGCCGGCGTCAACAACGCGGCGTGGCTCGCCGCGTTCCGCGCGCAGGCGCCGCTCGGCGCGCTCGCGGTCGAGAGCGATGCGTACACGACCGTCGTCGGCGCGCACGGCGGCGCGCCGGGGCTCATCGTCGCGCTCGGCACCGGCAGCATCGCGGCGGCGCTCGATGCGGCCGGCGCGTGCCGGATCGCGGGCGGCTTCGGCTTTCCGTCCGGTGACGAGGCGAGCGGCGCGTGGCTCGGCGTGCGCGCGCTCGCCTATGCGCAACAGGCGCTCGACGGCCGCGTGCCGTGCGACGCCTTCGCCACGGCGCTCCTTGCGGAAACGGGCGCGCAGAATCGCGACGCGCTCGTCCAGTGGTCGTGCGATGCGAACCAGACGGTCTACGCGCGTCTCGCGCCGATCGTGTTCGCGCATCGCGCGCACCCGGTCGCGAGCGCGTTGATCGCGCAAGCCGGCGACGAGATCGGCAAGATGATCGACGCGCTCGATCCGCAGCAGGCGCTGCCGGTCGCGCTGTGCGGCGGGCTGGCGGACGCGCTCGCGCCGGCCGTGCCGGCGCGGCACGCCGCACGGCTGCGCGCGCCGCTCGACGATTCGGCGCATGGTGCGCTGCGGCTCGCGCTGGAGGCGTTGCGGGCGGCGGAGAGCCGCTGAGGTGAGAGCGGGGCGCGGTAGATACCGCGTCGCAGCAACACCTCGGGCGGCGCGTGGCCGGCAACCGCCCCGCGACCCACCCGGCGACCCACCCCGCGACCCACCCCGCGACCCACCCCGCGACCCACCCCGCGACCCACCCCGCGACCCACCCCGCGACCCACCCCGGCGCCCCACCCCGCGAACCGCCCGGCGCGCGATCGGGCGCGACGTTAAAATGACGCTTCCTCCGTGCCGCGAGCGCCACTTTCCAGCCCCATGTACAAAGTCATCGCCACCGATCTCGACGGTACGCTGCTCAACAGCGACCACCAGCTCGACCCGTACACGATCGACACCGTTCGCCGGCTCGACCGCGACGGCGTGCAATTCGTGATCGCCACGGGGCGCCATTACGCGGACGTCGCCGGCATTCGCGATGTCCTCGGCATCCGGCCGTACCTGATCACGTCGAACGGCGCGCGCGTGCATGCGCCGGACGACACGACGATCCACGCGCAGGACATCGACGCAGCGGTCGTTCGCAGCCTGGTGCAGCCGGAAGTCGTCGGCGCGCACGGCCGCGTGATCGTCAACCTGTTCACCAACGACGGCTGGCTGATCGACCGCGAAGCGCCGCACCTGCTCGAATTCCACCGGGATTCGGGCTTCCGGTACGACGTGATCGACATGGCCGCGCACGACGGCGCGGCCATCGCGAAGGTGCTGTATATCGGCGAACCGGCCGATCTGGCGGTCGTTGCCGAGCAGATGCGCGTGCAGTTCGGCGATACGCTGTACGTCACGTACTCGCTGCCCGATTGCCTCGAAGTGATGACCGCGAACGTGTCGAAAGGGCGCGCGTTGCGCACGGTGCTCGCGCGGCTCGGCGTCGACACCGGCCACTGCATCGCATTCGGCGACAACATGAACGACATCGACCTGCTCGAAACCGCCGGTCATGCATTCATGATGAACAACGCGAACCCCGACCTGATGGCGCGGCTGCCGCACATCCCGCGGATCGGCAACAACTTCGACGCGGGCGTCGCCCGCCACCTGCGCACGCTGTTCTCGCTCGAAGACGACGTCGTCGCGTCCTGAACGCCCACCTCGGGCGCGTTTTCCGCGCGGAAATGAAAAACGGGCGCCAGGGGCGCCCGTCGAAATTGCCTGCCTCGATGTTCTTCGACAGCGTGAGGCTCGCTGCTCTGCTCGCGTGACCCCGTAGTGTTTTATTCGATGGTGCGAGCTGATGCGGGCAGCAGGTCGACGGCGTTGTCACGTCCGGCGACCAGCGGGTAGATGATCCCTGCGAGTACCGCGCCGATCAGCGGCGCCGCCCAGAACAGCCAGAGCTGGCCGATCGCGTCGCCGCCCACGAACAGCGCGGGGCCGGTCGAGCGAGCCGGGTTCACCGACGTGTTGGTGACCGGGATCGAGATCAGGTGAATCAACGTCAGGCACAGGCCGATCGCGATTGGCGCGAAGCCGGCCGGCGCGCGCTTGTCGGTCGCCCCAAGGATGACGAACAGGAAGAAGCCCGTCATCACGACTTCGCAGATGAATGCCGCGCCGAGCGAGTAATGGCCGGGCGAGCGATCGCCGAAGCCGTTCGTCGCAAAGCCGCTGCCGACCAGGTCGAAACCCGGCTTGCCGGTTGCGATCAGGTACAGCACGAACGCGCCGAGCGTGGCGCCCACGACCTGCGCGACGATGTACGGCGCGAGATCGCGTGCCGGGAAGCGGCCGGCGACCGTCAGGCCGACGCTCACCGCCGGATTCAGGTGGCAACCCGAGATGTGGCCGATTGCGAATGCCATCGTCAGTACGGTCAGGCCGAAGGCGAGTGCGACGCCGGCAAAGCCGATGCCGAGGCCCGGAAAGGCGGCGGCCAGCACGGCGCTTCCGCACCCGCCGAGCACCAGCCAGAACGTGCCGAATACCTCTGCAGCCAGACGCTGAGAAAGATTCATGTAAGGACCTCGTTCAAGTGGGTTGAAGACCCCGGACGACGCAACGGATTTATTCCGTCGTCTGGAATTGGTCTGGATTATAGGAAATGAATCGGGCCCGGGAGGGTAAACGATTGTTAAATTTGAATGGCTGACGAATGCCTTTTATTAGAATAAGTCCGCATTCTCGATATAGGCGATCCGGTTAAAGATGGCAGCATTTATTCGAAGGGCAGGGCGGCAGTGCGGATGACGTAACGGATGTTGGTGTCCCGGCCGGATTCGCCGGGGCCGCATCAACGAAAAGGGGAGTCGAAAAATGTCTCAATACGCAAAACTCAAGGCGCAGATCGCCGATCTGCAAGCCCAGGCGGACGACGTGCGCCGCCAGGAAGTGGCAGCCGTGATCGCCGATGTCCAGCGATTGATTGCCGAGTATGGCCTGACGGCCCAGGATCTGGGCTTCGCGGAGCGGGCACGGCGCGGGCGTCCGCCGAAGAAGGCGCCGCTGCCGCCGAAATACCGCGATCCGAAGTCGGGTGCAACCTGGAGCGGGCGCGGCAAGCCGCCGAATTGGATCGTCGGTAAAAACCGCGATCGTTTCCTGATCGAGTGACCGAAAGCCGAATAGAAAAAGCCGCATCGACGATGCGGCTCTTTTGTTTTGCGCGCCGATTTCGGCGCGGATTTTCCGGAATATTTTCCGTGCGGATTTCCGTGTCAGGCGCCCGCGACACGGCGCAATGCCGGTTGCTTGGTTGCCGCGCAAAGCGATTCGTAAGTTTCGACGTAACGCTGCGCCATGGCCTTCGAGCTGAAACGCGTGTCGAAACGCGCGCGGATCGCGGGGCGCGACAGGCTGTCGATCCGGTGCAGCGCACCGACCGCGCCCTGCACGTCTTCGACGATGAAGCCGGTCACGCCGTCCTCGATCACTTCCGGCACCGAGCCGCGGTTGAACGCGACGACCGGCGTGCCGCAGGCCATCGCCTCGATCATCACCAGGCCGAACGGCTCCGGCCAGTCGATCGGGAACAGCAGCGCCTTCGCCCCGGACAGGAACGCCGGCTTTTGCGCTTCGTTGATCTCACCGATGAATTCGACATGCGCCTCGCCGAGCAGCGGCTCGATCACTTCCTTGAAGTAGTCCGCGTCGGCCTTGTCGACCTTCGCGGCAATCTTCAGCGGCAGCCCGCTTTGGGCGGCGATGCGGATCGCGGTGTCGACACGCTTTTCGGGACAGATCCGGCCGAGGAACGCGAGATATTCGGGCTTCACGTCCGGCTGCGGCGTGAGCAGCGTCTCGGGCAGCCCGTGGTACACGGTGCCGGCCCACGCGGCCTGCGGCAGCGGCTTGCGCTGGTTGTTCGAGATCGACACGACCGGCGAATCCGGAAACGCGTCGAACACCGGCTGCAGTTCCGGCAGGTCGAGGCGGCCGTGCAGCGTCGTCACGTACGGCGTGTCGAGGCGCGACATCAGCGGGAACGGCAGGTAGTCGAGGTGAAAGTGCAGCACGTCGAACTGGTGCGCGACCCGGGCGACCTGCTCGAGGAGCCGCATATGGGGCGCCATCGAATCGCGGACCGACGGGTCGAGCCGCAGCGCACGCGGCCACGCCGCCTCGAGACGCGCCGACGTGACCGAGTCACCGCTGGCGAACAGCGTCACGTCGTGGCCGAGTTCGACGAGCGCCTCGGTGAGGTAGGACACGACTCGCTCGGTGCCGCCGTAGAGTTTCGGCGGAACGGCTTCGTAAAGCGGCGCGATCTGGGCAATTCGCATGGGTGATCTCCTGTGTCGATCCGACGGCGACGGCGCCGATGCGGATCCCGTACAAGGTTGCGGAACTTGCCGACGCACGCGGTTCGCGGTACGTGGCCGGGCCTTGGGCGGGGTGCGCGGGGCGCCGGTCGGCAAGCTGCGGGGCGGGCCGGCACGGCTCGCGCCGCCGCCCATTGGATTCCATTATCGATATCGCCCTGCGGGGTTCGAGTGTTTTTTCAAACACTTAAGGCTTGTTACACGATGAAATACGCGAAAACCCCGAGAAAAAGGGCAGGGAATCGTGAATCGCGACAGCCATAACTATTGTTGCGCTATCGTGAAAAACCACTATAATTTTTACCGATCCGATTGTCGGCATCCCTGCCGGCAAGCCTTGCGCCACGCGCGCGGCAGCCATCGGACCCCCTCGCAGCCGAATTCGCGTTGCAACCCGTTTTTCCGACTGTCCCTTTCAATTCGCCTTGTCGGAAAAATTCCTACACGGTTTACAGACAAATCCTGCACGGCATACGCCACTTCGCTGATACCGACATAAATCCCGTTTGGCCAAAATTCGCCCTGTAAGACTATAAACGAGCCGACCGAGCGCCCAGTGCGCACTGATCGAGCAAACGTTGTCATAACACGTATGGCCAAAGCAAAGCTTTTTAACGGGGGAATCATGAGCGCCACCAGCGAAATGCTCAGTGAGATCAAAGAGGTCAACCTGTCGTACCTTCTCCTCGCGCAGCGACTGCTGCGGGAAGACAAAGCGATGGGCATGTTCCGCATGGGCATTTCCCAGGAACTCGCCGACGTGCTCGCCAACCTCACGCTCGCCCAGACCGTGAAGCTGGCCGCGTCGAACCAGATGCTGTGCCGCTTCCGCTTCGATGATCACGCGCTGCTGTCGTCGCTCGCCGACAAGGGCCGCAGCGATATCGTCGCGCACGCCCACTCGGCCATCCTGATGGCCGGGCAGCAGGTCGAAGGCGTCCGCTGATCCATCCTGCCTTGCGTCTGTCCCGGCGTGCCGCCGGCCGGCAGCGTATTGGCCATTCATTCGAGTAACGTCAAGCGGACGGTTATCACCATGGCAAGCAAAAGCGTCGTGATCGAGGTGAAGGAAATCACCCTCGCCATCGAACTGATCGAACTGGGCGCCCGGCTGCAGCTGCTGGAGGCGGAGACGAGCCTGTCGCGGGACCGTCTGATCAAGCTGTACAAGGAACTGAAGGGCGTATCGCCGCCGAAGGGGATGCTGCCGTTCTCGACCGACTGGTTCATGACGTGGCAGCCGAACATCCACTCGTCGCTGTTCTACAACATCTACCGGTTCATGCAGGACCACGGTCGCTGCGAGCCGATCCAGTCGATCGTGAAGGCGTACCGGCTCTATCAGGAGCACGTGAACCTGTCCGGCGACGAGGCCGCGCTGAGCCTCACGCGGGCATGGACGCTGGTGCGCTTCTTCGATTCGGGGATGCTGCAGATGACGCCCTGCACGCGCTGCGGCGGCCATTTCGTCGCGCATGCGCATGATCCGCATCAAGGTTTCGTGTGCGGTCTCTGCCAGCCGCCGTCGCGCGCCGGCAAGACCCGCAAGGCCGCCGCCGCGCGCGCCGAACTGGCCGCCGCCGCGGCCTGAGCGCCGCGCCGGACGGGGCGCGAGCGGCGCACGGGCGACGCCCGCGGGCCGCGCGAATCGTCCGCGCATTGCTGGTAAACACCGTCGGGCCGCCGCCGGGCGGCCGCGAAAGTTTTCCTGCCGACTGCCGTAAACCTGTTTAACGGCGGTCTCCCCGCCGGTCTTTCGTGAGGGACAGGCAGTGCTGATTATCGTGGGAACACTCGTGACGCTGTTGTCCGTCTTCGGCGGTTATGCGCTGGCAGGCGGGCATCTGGGCGCCTTGATCCAGCCGGTCGAGATCCTGATGATCGTGGGCGCCGGCGTCGGTGCGTTCATCCTCGGCAACGGCGGCAAGACCATCAAGGCCACGCTGCGCGTGCTGCCGACGCTCTTCAAGGGCTCGAAATACACGAAGGACGTCTACATGGAGCTGATGGCGCTTCTTTACGTGCTGCTCGCGAAGGCACGCAAGGAAGGCACGCTGACGCTCGAGGCCGACATCGACGATCCGCAAAAGAGCCCGATCTTCACGCAATACCCGAAGATCCTCGCCGATCACCACATCGTCGAATTCCTGACCGACTACCTGCGCCTGATGGTGGGCGGCAACATGAACGCGTTCGAGATCGAGAGCCTGATGGACGAGGAGATCGAGACGCACCACACGGAAGGCGAAGGCCCGGCGCATGCGCTGATGCGCGTCGGCGACGCGATGCCGGCGTTCGGCATCGTCGCGGCGGTGATGGGCGTCGTGCACACGATGGCGTCGGCCGACAAGCCGCCCGCGGTGCTCGGCGCGATGATCGCGCAGGCGCTGGTCGGCACGTTCCTCGGGATCCTGCTGTCGTACGGGTTGATCGGGCCGCTCGCGAGCCTCGCGGAGCAGCGCGTGGCCGAGTCGACCAAGATGTTCCAGTGCATCAAGGTGACGATTCTCGCGACGCTGAACGGCTATGCGCCGGCGATCGCGGTCGAGTTCGGCCGCAAGGTGCTGTTCTCGACCGAGCGCCCGTCGTTCTCCGAGCTCGAAGAACATGTGCGCCGCGTGAAGGCGAAGTGACGCGGAGCGACCGATGAGCAAGAGCAAGGATCGCGCGATCGTCGTCAAGCGGGTGGCCCCGGCGAAGAAGGGCCACCACGGCGGCGCATGGAAGCTCGCGTACGCGGACTTCATGACCGCGATGATGGCGTTCTTCCTGCTGATGTGGCTGCTGAGTTCGGTCACGCCGGTGCAACTGAAGGGAATCGCCGAATACTTCAACATGCCGCTGAAGGCCGCGATTCTCGGCAGCGGCGACCGCAGCTCGCAGGACTCGAGCATCATCAACGGTGGCGGCCGCGACCTGTCGAGCGTCGACGCCGGCACGCTGCGCCGCACCGACGGCACGACGTCGCTCGCCGAGCGCGTCGCGAAGCCGGTCGACGAGCATGCGCAAGCGCAGGCGCAGGGCGCGCTCGAGCGGCTCGAGCAGGCGCGCCTGCACGACCTGCAGATCAAGCTGATGGCCGCGATCGAGGCCAATCCGACGCTGCGCCAGTTCAAGCAGCAGATCCGCATCGATTCGACGCTGATGGGGCTGCGCATCGAGATCGTCGATACGCAGAAGCGGCCGATGTTCGCGATGTCGAGCGACCACGTCGAGCCGTACATGCGCGACATCCTGCGCGAGATCGGCAAGACGCTGAACGACGTGCCGAACCGGATCATCGTCCAGGGCCACACCGACGCCGTGCCGTATGCAGGCGGCGAGGGCGGCTACAGCAACTGGGAGCTGTCGGCCGATCGCGCGAACGCGTCGCGCCGCGAGCTGATCTCCGGCGGCATGGACGAGGCGAAAGTGCTGCGCGTGCTGGGCCTCGCGTCGACGCAGAACCTGAACAAGGCCGATCCGCTCGATCCGGAAAACCGCCGGATCAGCGTGATCGTGCTGAATCGCAAATCCGAAGAAGCGCTGATGCGCGACGACGCGACGACGACGACGCTGTCCGCCGACGCGGCCGGTTCGAAGCTGCTCGCGCAGCAGCTCGGCGGCCGGACGCCGGCGGTGCGTCCGGTCGTGGCGAGCGCCGTCGCCGTGGCGCCGAAACCCTGACGTTCCCGAGACAGACATGATCCGAACCATTCTCGCCATCGACGACTCCGCGACCATGCGTGCGCTGCTGCAGGCCACGCTGGCGCAGGCCGGCTACGACGTGACGGTGGCGCCGGACGGCGAAGCCGGCTTCGACATGGCGGCGACGGCGCCGTACGACCTGGTCCTGACCGACCAGAACATGCCGCGCAAGAGCGGGCTCGAGGTGATCGCCGCGCTGCGCAAGCTGACCGCGTACGCGGACACGCCGATCCTCATCCTGACGACCGAGGGCAGCGACGCGTTCAAGGACGCCGCACGCGACGCGGGTGCGACCGGCTGGATCGAAAAGCCGATCGACCCGGGCGTGCTGGTCGACCTGGTCGCCACGCTGTCCGAGCCGGCTGCCTCCTGACATGAACGCGACGAATTCAACCGGTGACCGGGCATGACTCTCGACATCACTCAGTTCTACCAGACCTTTTTCGACGAAGCGGACGAGCTGCTCGCGCAGATGGAGCAGTTGCTGCTGAATCTCGACGTCGATTCGCCCGATCCCGAGGATCTGGCGGCGATCTTCCGCGCCGCGCATTCGATCAAGGGCGGCGCGGCGACGTTCGGCTTTTCCGCGCTGACCGATACGACCCACATCCTCGAATCGCTGCTCGACCGCGCACGCAACCATGAGCTGACGCTGACCAAGGACATGGTCGATGCGTTCCTCGAGACCAAGGACGTGCTGTCCGACCAGCTCGTCGACTACCGCGCGAGCGCCGAACCCGACGCGGCGGCCGCCGCGACGATCTGCGCGAAGCTCGAACGGCTGAAGGCCGAAAGCGGTGCGCCTGCTGCCGCAGCCGAGCCGGCGCCGATTGCCCCGGCCGCTCCGGTTGCCGCAGCCGTGGCGCCGGCCGCCGAGCTCGCCGCCGGCGGCGACCGCGCACCCGACCATGTGGTCGAGCAGGCCGTCGCGGCCGCGCATCCGGTGGCCGACGCCGGCGCCGGCGGCCCGCACCTGAAGATCACGCTGGTCGGCGTCGACGCGAAGGATCAGGCGCTGCTCACCGAAGAACTCGGCAACCTCGGCCGGATCGTCGGTCGCGAGGAAGCGGGCGCCGACCTGTCGCTGTGGGTCGAATCGGACGTGCCGTCCGACGATATCGTCGCGGTGTGCTGCTTCGTGATCGACGAAAGCCAGATCCGCGTCGCGCGCGGCACGGCGCCGGCCGCGCAGGCGGCACCGGCCGTCGCGCAGGGCGCCCCCGCCGTGGCTGCCGACGCGGCTGAAGCGCCGGCCGCCCCGCAGCCCGCACGCGTCGAGGTATTCGCACCGCCGGCTGCCGCACCGCAACCGGCTGCTCCGGCACCGGCGCCGGCCGAGCCGGCCGCGGTCGCGCAGCAGCCGCAGCCGCAACAACACGCTCAACCGCAACCGGCCGAACCCGCGGCGCCGGTCGCCGCGCATCACGACGACAAGCGCGCACGCCCGGCCGCGGCGGCCGCGGCCGGCGCCGAAGGCAGCTCGATCCGCGTCGGCGTCGAGAAGGTCGATCAGCTGATCAACCTCGTCGGCGAACTGGTGATCACGCAGGCGATGCTGGCCGAGACGGCGACCGCGTTCGATCCGGCGCTGCACGACCGCCTGTTCAACGGGATGGCGCAGCTCGAGCGCAACGCGCGCGACCTGCAGGAAGCGGTGATGTCGATCCGCATGATGCCGATGGACTACGTGTTCAGCCGCTTCCCGCGGCTCGTGCGCGACCTCGCCGGCAAGCTCGGCAAGCAGGTCGAACTGGTCACGTTCGGCCAGGCGACCGAGCTCGACAAGAGCCTGATCGAACGGATCATCGATCCGCTCACGCACCTGGTGCGCAACAGCCTCGACCACGGGATCGAAACCGTCGACCGGCGCGTCGCCGCCGGCAAGGACGCGGTCGGCCAGCTCGTGCTGTCGGCCGCGCATCACGGCGGCAACATCGTGATCGAGGTGAGCGACGACGGCGCGGGCCTGAACCGCGAGCGGATCCTCGCGAAGGCCGCGAAGCAGGGTATGCAGATCTCCGAGAACATCAGCGACGACGAAGTGTGGCAGCTGATCTTCGCGCCGGGCTTCTCGACCGCCGAGACGGTGACCGACGTGTCGGGCCGCGGCGTCGGGATGGACGTGGTGAAGCGCAACATCCAGTCGATGGGCGGCCACGTCGAGATCACGTCGCTGGCCGGCCGCGGCACGACCACGCGGATCGTGCTGCCGCTCACGCTCGCGATCCTCGACGGGATGTCGGTCAAGGTCGGCAGCGAGATCTTCATCCTGCCGCTGAACTTCGTGATGGAGTCGCTGCAGCCGTCGAACGACGACATTTACACGGTCGGCAACGGCGAGCGCGTGGTGCGCGTGCGCGGCGAATACCTGCCGCTGGTCGCGCTGCACGAGGTGTTCTCGGTCCAGGAAGCGCGCACCGACCCGACGCAGGGGATCGTCACGATCATGGAAACCGAGGGGCGCCGCTTCGCGATGCTGATCGACGAGCTGGTCGGCCAGCAGCAGGTGGTCGTGAAGAACCTCGAAACCAACTACCGCAAGGTGCACGGCATCTCGGCGGCGACCATCCTCGGCGACGGCAGCGTCGCACTGATCGTCGACGTCGCGGCGCTGAACCGAGAAACCCGTGCGATGCACGGCGCCCGTGCCGGCGCCGAGCTCGCGATGTTCTGACTCTCGCCATCAACCGATTTGGGGGCAAACGTGTCTGCTGAAGTCCAAATGATCAATCCGGCCGCGGCGAACGCGGCAACCAGCCGCCGCGCTGCGGAACACGGCGACGCAACGGGCCAGGAATTCCTCGTGTTCACGCTCGGCGACGAGGAATACGGGATCGACATCCTGAAAGTGCAGGAAATCCGCGGCTACGACAGCGTCACGCGCATCGCGAACGCGCCCGAGTTCATCAAGGGCGTGATCAACCTGCGCGGGATCATCGTGCCGATCGTCGACATGCGGATCAAGTTCCATCTCGGCCGCGTCGAGTACGACCACCAGACCGTCGTGATCATCCTGAACGTGTCGAACCGCGTGGTCGGGATGGTGGTCGACGGCGTGTCGGACGTGCTGACGCTGCAGACCGACCAGATCATGCCGGCGCCGGAATTCGGCGCGACGCTGACGACCGAGTACCTGACGGGCCTCGGCACGGTCGACGGCCGGATGCTGATCCTGATGGACATCGAGAAGCTGATGTCGAGCCGTGAAATGGCGCTGATCGAGACGCTCGGCGGGTAAGCGCGCCGCGCGCGCAGCAATTTCGGGAGAATCTGCAATGTTGCATAACTGGTCGATCCGCACGACGCTCACGGCGGTCGGACTCATCCTCGTGTGCCTGACCGCCGCGGTCGGCGGGCTCGGCCTCTACGCGCTCGATCACGCGAGCCGCTCGCTCGACGAGATCGCGCACGTCGACTTGCCGGCGATCCACACGCTCGACGACACGGCCGCGCACCTGCTGCGCTCGCGCGTGGCGCTCGATCGCTTCCGTACGCTGACCGAAGCCGGCAATGCGGCCGAGGCGACAAAGGTGCTCGACCGCGCGCAGGAGCTGTATGCGAAGTCGAACCAGAACTGGCAGGCGTTCCAGTCGACGCCGAAGCCCGGTATCGAGCAGGCGCTCGTCGACGAGCTCAGCGCACGGTACACGACGATCGTGAAGGAAGGCGTCGAGCCCGAAGTCGCCGCGGCGCGCGCGGGCGACATGGCGGCGTACCACGCGATCGCCGACACGAAGATCAGCCCGATGTTCGTCGCGTTCGACCAGACGGCGGCGGCCGTGATCGCGGCGCTGCAGAAGCGCGCGGAAGAACGTCAGGCCGAGACGCAGTCGCGGATCTCGATGATGATCGCGCTGATCGCGGCCGGCATCGCGATCGCGTTCGTCGTCGTGATCGCGATCCGCTTCGCGCTGCGCGGGCTGATCATCAAGCCGCTGGAAGACGCGATCGCGCACTTCGAGCGCATCGCCGGCGGCGATCTCACGCAGCCGGTGGGCGTGTTCAGCACCAACGAGATCGGCCGCCTGTTCGGCGGCATCAAGCGGATGCAGGACGCCGTCACGACGATGGTGCAGGCCGTGCATCGCGGCACCGAGTCGATCGACGTCGGCGCGCGCGAGATCGCGACCGGCAACACCGATCTGTCGCAGCGCACCGAGGAGCAGGCCGCGTCGCTGCAGGAAACCGCGTCGAGCATGGAGCAACTGACGGGCACCGTGCGGCAGAACGCGGAAAACGCGCGGCAGGCGAGCCAGCTCGCGGTGAACGCATCGGACATCGCGACGCAGGGCGGCGACGTGGTCGGCCAGGTCGTGGCGACGATGCAGGACATCGCGGCGAGCTCGGGCAAGGTCGTCGACATCATCGGCACGATCGAAGGCATCGCGTTCCAGACCAACATCCTCGCGCTGAACGCGGCCGTCGAAGCGGCGCGGGCCGGCGAGCAGGGCCGCGGCTTCGCGGTGGTCGCGGGCGAGGTGCGCTCGCTCGCGCAGCGCAGCGCGAGCGCCGCGAAGGAAATCAAGCAGTTGATCGGCGATTCGACCGAGAAGGTCGACAGCGGCTCGGCGCTCGTCGCGCGCGCCGGCTCGACGATGGACGAGATCGTGCAGGCCGTGCGCCGCGTGACCGACATCATGGGCGAGATCAGCGCCGCGTCCGACGAGCAGTCGACCGGCATCGAGCAGGTCAACCGCGCGGTCGGCCAGATGGATGCGGTCACGCAGCAGAACGCGGCGCTCGTCGAGCAGGCGGCCGCCGCGGCCGCGTCGCTCGAGGAGCAGACGCGCCAGATGAAGGCGATCGTGTCGGGCTGGCGCGTCACGGGCGGCATCGCGCTCGCGCCGGCGCGCGGCGCCGCGCGGCCGGTCGCGCACGAACCGGCGGCGCTGCCGTCGGAATCGCGTCACCCTGCGCCGGTTGCCGCGCTGCCGGCGCCGCAGGCCGCGGCCCAACCGGCGGCACGGCGCGCCGCGCCGGCGTCGCGCGCGGCTGCCGCGGGCGCCGCTCCCGAACCGAAGCGTGCGGCCGATGCCGCCGCGCGTACGCCGAAGGATGCACCGGCTCCCCGTGGCGGTGCCGCCGCGGGCGGCTACGGCCCGCGTCTCGCGAAGACGGCCGCACCGGCGGACAAGCCGGGCGCGAAGCCCGCGCTCGTGCGCCCGGCGCTGAACGGCGAGAAGCCGGCGCTGGCGGCCGCCGGTGCGTCCGATGACGACTGGGAGACCTTCTAAACCATGTCGCACGCGCGCGCGCCGTTTCGACCCGATGCACCGGATGCCTCGCCTCGCGCGGGCGAGCCGGGGCGCGACTTCGCGTTCACCGGCGCGGATTTCGCCCGCATCCGTGCGCTGATTCACCAACGCGCGGGCATCTCGCTGTCCGAGCACAAGCGCGACATGGCCTACAGCCGTCTCGCGCGACGGCTGCGGGCGCGCGGCCTCGACACGTTCCGCGACTACCTCGACCTGCTCGAGCAGGAAGACGATCCGCTCGAGTGGGAAGCGTTCACCAACGCGCTGACGACCAACCTGACGGCGTTTTTCCGCGAGTCGCACCATTTCCCGATCCTGTCGGAGTTCGTGAAATCGCGGCCGGCGCCGGTATCGGTCTGGTGCTCGGCGGCGTCGACCGGAGAGGAGCCGTACTCGATCGCGATCACGCTGATCGAGGCGCTCGGCGACACGGCCGCGCGCAGCGCGTCGATCCTCGCGACCGATCTCGACACGCAGGTGCTCGCGAAGGCCGAAGCCGGCATCTACACGTACGACCAGGTCAAGCACCTGTCGCCGGAGCGGCTGAAGCGTTTCTTCCTGAAGGGCACGGGCGCGCAGGCCGGCCGCGTGAAGGTGCGCCCCGAGCTGCGCGCGATGATCCGCTTCGAGCAGCTGAACCTGACCGATGCGGACTACGGGATCCCGAAGCCGTTCGATGCGATCTTCTGCCGCAACGTGATGATCTATTTCGACAAGCCGACGCAGGGGCAGGTGCTGTCGCGCTTCGAGCCGCTCGTGAAGCCGGGCGGGCTGCTGTTCGCCGGCCATTCGGAGAACTTCACGTATGTGACGCCGGCGTTCCGGCTGCGCGGGCAGACGGTGTACGAACTGACGCGCGACGCCGCGCAGGGTGCACGGCCGCGCGGCACGCCGGCGGCCGCGATGCCGTCGCCCGTGCGCGCGCGGGCCGCGGGCGGCGTGCCCGCCCATGGAGAGCGCGGATGAGCGCACTGCCGATCGCGACCAATCGCTACTTCGACAACCACTTCGAGCGCCCCGGCGTGAAGCTGTTGCCGAACGAGTTCTACACGACGTCCGAGGACATGGTGCTGATGACCGTGCTCGGCTCGTGCGTCGCCGCGTGCCTGCACGATCCGTACGCGGGCATCGGCGGGATGAACCACTTCATGCTGCCGGACGACGGCGCCGATCCGGGCGCGGCCGCGTCGGAATCGATGCGCTACGGCGCGTATGCGATGGAAGTGCTGATCAACGAGCTGATCAAGGCCGGCGGGCGCCGCGAGCGCATCGAGGCGAAGGTGTTCGGCGGCGCGGCCGTGCTGGCCGGGATGACGACGATCAACATCGGCGATCGCAACGCGGATTTCGTGCGCCGCTATCTGGCGCTCGAGCGCATCCGCATCACCGCGGAAGACCTGCAGGGCGTGCATCCGCGCAAGGTCGCGTTCATGCCGCACAGCGGGCGCGCGATGGTGAAGAAGCTGCGGCTGCAGGTGCCGGGCGTGACCGAGCGCGAAGCCGCGCTCGCGCGCGAGGCCGATCGCGCCCGCGCCGCGCGCACGCGCGCGCACGTCGAGCTGTTCGCCGCGAAGCGGCCTGCGGCGCCGCAACCGGCGCGCCCGCGCATCGAGCTGTTCGGTGCGCGCGGCGCCGCGCCGGCCGGCAGCGGCGGCGCGGCCGGTGCCGCCGGCGGCGCGCGGACGGCGAACCCGCATGCCGGGAGCCCGGCCGCCCCGTACGCGGCGACCCTATCAAGAAAGCAGGAGGCATGACCGCAGTGCAGAAGATCAAAGTGTTGTGCGTCGACGATTCGGCGCTGATCCGCAGCCTGATGACCGAGATCATCAACAGCCAGCCCGACATGGAGGTGTGCGCGACCGCGCCCGATCCGCTCGTCGCGCGCGATCTCATCAAGCAGCACAACCCCGACGTGCTCACGCTCGACGTCGAAATGCCGCGCATGGACGGGCTCGACTTCCTCGAGAAGCTGATGCGCCTGCGGCCGATGCCGGTCGTGATGGTGTCGTCGCTGACCGAGCGCGGCTCGGAAATCACGCTGCGCGCGCTCGAACTCGGCGCGGTGGATTTCGTCACGAAGCCGCGCGTCGGGATTCGCGACGGGATGCTCGACTACGCGGAAAAGCTCGCCGACAAGATCCGCGCGGCGTCGCGGGCGCGCGTGCGCCAGGCGCCGCAGCCGCAGGCCGCCGCGCGCACGGCGGACAGCGCCGCGGCCGCGCCGATGATCAACAACCCGCTCGTCAGTACCGAGAAGCTGATCATCATCGGCGCGTCGACGGGCGGCACCGAGGCGATCCGCGAAGTGCTGACGCCGCTGCCGCCCGATGCGCCGGCCGTGCTGATCGCGCAGCACATGCCGCCGGGCTTCACGAAGTCGTTCGCGCAGCGGCTGAACGGCCTGTGCCGGATCGCGGTGAAGGAAGCCGAGCACGGCGAGCGCGTGCTGCCGGGCCATGCGTACATCGCGCCGGGCCACGCGCACCTGTTGCTCGCGAGAAGCGGCGCGAACTATATTGCGCAACTGTCGGACGAGCCGCCGGTGAACCGGCACCGCCCGTCGGTCGACGTGCTGTTCCGCTCGGCGGCGACGCACGCGGGCAAGAACGCGATCGGCGTGATCCTCACCGGGATGGGCCGCGACGGCGCGGCCGGGCTGCTGGAAATGAAACGCGCGGGCGCTCACACGTTCGCGCAGGACGAAGCGAGCTGCATCGTGTTCGGGATGCCGCGCGAGGCGATCGCGCTCGGCGGCGCGGACGAGATCGCGCCGCTCGCCGACATGAGCCGCCGCGTGATGGCGCGCCTGGCGACGATGGGCGACCGCGTGCAGCGCGTGTGAAGGGAATGTCACGGGGCGCGTGCCACGATACGCGTCCCGACCGAAACGAATCTGGAAAGGAACGACGATGGACAAGAGCATGAAAATCCTGGTGGTGGACGATTTCCCGACGATGCGCCGGATCGTCCGCAACCTGCTCAAGGAACTGGGCTACACGAACGTCGACGAAGCCGAGGACGGCGCGGCCGGCCTCGCCCGGCTGCGCGGCGGCGGCTTCGAATTCGTGATCTCGGACTGGAACATGCCGAACCTCGACGGCCTCGCGATGCTGAAGGAAATCCGCGCGGACGCGACGCTCACGCACCTGCCGGTGCTGATGGTCACGGCCGAGTCGAAGAAGGAGAACATCATCGCGGCCGCGCAGGCCGGCGCGAGCGGCTACGTCGTGAAACCGTTCACGGCCGCGACGCTCGACGAGAAGCTGAACAAGATCATCGACAAGATGGCGAAGGCCGGGAGCTGACGTGAACGAGCCGATCCATGCGGCGCTCGCCGGCGCGGGGTTCAGCGCCGACAGCCACCCCGAAGGCGCCGACTTCCCGAGCGACCGCATTCTCGCGCGCATCGGCCACGTCACGCGCACGCTGCGCGATTCGATGCGCGAGCTCGGGCTCGACAAGCATGTCGAGCGTGCGGCGGAAGCCGTGCCCGATGCGCGCGACCGGCTGCGCTACGTCGCGACGATGACCGAGCAGGCCGCGGTGCGCGTGCTGAATGCGATCGAGATCGCGAAGCCGATGCAGGAGCGCATCGAGAACGAGGCCGAGGCGCTCGACGCGCGCTGGGCGCAGTGGTACGCGGCGCCGATCGAGCACGCGGAAGTGCGCGAGCTGATGGACGATACGCGCGCGTTCCTGCGCACGCTGCCGGAGTCGACGTCGGCGACCCGCGCGCAACTGCTCGAGATCATGCTCGCGCAGGATTTCCAGGATCTGACCGGGCAGGTGATCAAGAAGATCATGGACATGGTCTACCTGATCGAGCAGCAGCTCCTCACCGTGCTCGTCGAGAACATCGCGCCGGAGCGGCGCGAACAGTTCGCGGCCACCGCGGCCGCGCTCGCGGCCGAGCAGATCAGCGCGACCGGCAGCCCCGAATCGCTGCTGAACGGCCCGCAGATCGCGCCGGAAGGCAAATCCGACGTCGTTCAGGACCAGGGGCAGGTCGACGACCTGCTCGCGAGCCTCGGCTTCTGACCTGCCGCGGCGCATCCGGGCGCCCCGTTCCGCGGGGCCGCCCGAGGCGCGCATTCCCTGTCCCCGCCTCGTTTTCCCGTGCGCGCCGCCCCTGCGCGGCGCGGCGTGATCCTGCGTCGAATTGACACTTCGCCACACTCCGCAGGCATACTACGCGTCAGCAGCAACGTAGCGTCATTCGTAAGATTCATAAGTTGGCAGGCGGCGCGGGCCGAGGGCGGCGCCGTCGGCAACGAAGCCAGTCCCATGGGGGGGAACGTGAAGCTGAAACGCTTGGGCGGGACCGTCGCGCATGCGACGGCTGCAATGGGTGTGCTGTGGGCCGTCCACGCACACGCGGAACTGGGCGGCGCGCCGATGTCGCCGCCAGCGGACGATCAGGCCGCCACCGTGCGCGCGCTGCAGCGCGCGATGCGCTCGGCGGACGGCGTGCAGCCGAGCACGGCCGCCTATACCGTGCGCGAGATCACGCTCGGATCGGGCACCGTCATCCACGAATACACGTCGGCCGCCGGCAGCGTGTTCGGCCTCGCGTGGCACGGGCCGACGATGCCGGATCTCGCGTCGCTGCTCGGCAGCTATTTCCCGCAGTACACGGCCGGCGTCCAGGCGGCGCACCAGGCGCGCGGCTGGCGCGCGCCGGTGGCCGTCGAGACGAGCGGCCTCGTGATCCGGACGGGCGGCCACATGGGCGCCTTCTCCGGCCAGGCATGGCTGCCGTCGGCGCTGCCTGCCGGCGTGGCCGGCACCGATATCCAGTGACAGCGGGAGAGCGATCTTGAGCATTCCTCGTACATTCAAGCGCTGGCTCGGCGTGCTGGGCCTCCTGGCCGCAACGGCCGTGCTCGTGACCGCATGCGGCGGCGGCGATGGCGGCGGCGGTTCGGCCAACAACGGCAACACGGGCGGCAACGGCTCGGGCGGGTCCGACGGCAACAGCGGCAACACGGCCGTCATCACGGTCGGCGCGGGCGCCGCGAACGTGATCAACATCCCGACGATCAGCGTGAAGGTCTGCGTGCCCGGCACGTCGAACTGCCAGATCGTCAACAACGTGCTCGTCGATACCGCGTCCTACGGGCTGCGGCTCGTCGGCAGCGCGGTGGCGGGCGTGCACGACAGCCTGCCGCAGGTGACGAGCGGCGGCGCGCCGGTCGCCGAATGCGGCAAGTTCGTGTCGAGCTACACGTGGGGGTCGGTGCGCACCGTCGACCTGTCGATCGGCACCGAGCAGGCGAGTTCGCTGCCCGTGCAGATCATCGGCGACCTCGGCACGACGAACGTGCCGAGCTCGTGCACGAACGGCGGCGCGTCGGCCAACTCGACCGGCGCGCTCGGCGCGAACGGGATCCTCGGCATCGGGCCGGCGCCGTACGACTGCGGCACGACCTGCGCGACGTCGACCTCGACGAGCAACAACTACTATGCGTGCCCGAACGGCGACAACGCGAGCTGCACGGTCGCGCTGGTGCCGCTCGCGCAGCAGGTGGCGAACCCGGTGCATCGTTTCGTGAACAACGACGGCGTGAGCGTGCAGATGCCCGACATCTCGAGCAACGGGCAGGGGAGCGCGACCGGCACGCTGACGTTCGGCCTGCCGAACCTGAGCGGCAAGACGGTGCTGACGTCGACCACGACCGGCGACGTCAGCGCGACGTTCCAGGGGCGCAACGTGACCGCGTTCTTCGATACGGGCTCGAACGCGTATTTCTTCAACGATTCGGCGCAGACGGTCTGCTCGAGGAATACGGAGTTCTACTGCCCATCGGCCACGACCGCCTATTCGGCCACGCTGACCGGCCAGAACGGCGCGTCGGGCGCCGTGTCGATGCCGGTCGCGAACGCGGATGCGCTGTTCTCGAACTCGTCGACGTTCGCGTTCAACGACATCGCGGGTCCGTTCGGCTCGTCCAATTGGCTCGACATCGGCATGCCGCACTTCTACGGCAAGACGATCTACTTCGGGATGGACAAGACCGCAAGCGGCGGCGCGCAGCCGTTCGTCGCGTTCTGACGCGGCACGGCCGGACGCAGGAACGAGGGGGCGAGCGATCGCCCCCTTTTTATTCCGGTGCGCCGGGCGTGCGCTACGGACCGGATCGCTGCCGGGCGCCGGCATAGCGCCTACGATGTAAGACCGGCAACGGTGCCGGCACGACATCGAGGAGACAACGCCATGAACTCGCGTATCCAGCGCATCACGCCGTTCCTGTGGTTCGACCGCGACGCCGAGGCGGCGGCCGGTTTCTACGTATCGGTGTTCGACAACGCGCGCATCGTGCACGTCGCACGCTACGGCAAGGCCGGCGCGCACGCGTCCGGCAACGCCGAGGGCGCGGTGATGACCGTCGCGTTCGAGCTCGACGGGCAGGCGTTCGTCGCGCTGAACGGCGGCCCCGTGTTCCAGATGACGCCGGCCGTGTCGTTCGTCGTCAATTGCCGCGACCAGGACGAGATCGACCATTACTGGGCGCGCCTGTCCGAAGGCGGCGACGAGCGCGCGCAGCAATGCGGCTGGCTGCGCGACCGCTTCGGCGTGTCGTGGCAGGTCGTGCCCGTGCAGATGGCCGAACTGATGACGGGCGATGCGGCCCGCGCCGAGCGCGTGATGGCGAAGGTGATGACGATGAAGAAGCTCGATCTCGGCGCGCTGCAGCGGGCGGCGGCAGGCGAATCCGCTTAGGTCGCGTAGGTCATATAGGTGGCTCAGGCCGGCGGCGGCCGGCCCGTCCCGCCACCCGTCGCCTGCGGCACGACGCCCGCCACCCGCTGCCCGCTGCCCGCCGCCCGCCGCCCGCCGCCCGCCGCCCGCCGCGCGACGCGCGGGGCCCGAAGCCCCGAAGCCCGAAGCCCGAAGCCCGAAGCCCGAAGCCCGAAGCCGGAGACCCGAGACCCGAGACCCGAGACCCGAGACCCGAGACCCGAGACCCGAGACCCGAGACCCGAGACCCGAGACCCGAGACCGCCCCCGCCCACCGCCCACCGCCCACCGCCCACCGCCCACCGCCCGCCACCCGCCACCCGCCACCTGCGGCACGACGCCCGCCACCCACCATCCGCCACCTGCGGCACGACGCCCGCCGCTCGCCACACGACGCACGACGCACGACGCACGACGCACGACGCCGTTGCGTCGGGCCGATTTCCCGCGTCTTCCCCGCCCGTCGTTTCACCGTTCCCCCGGCATCACATCGCTGCCGTCCCGCTTGGAGCCGCCGCTTCGCGCATGCGCCGCCCGGACCGTTTTTTCGCCGCGCCGCGCATCGTTCCGCGCCCCGATCCGGCTTGGTTTGCGGCGCTCGCCCGATTCTCCGAAATACCCCCCTTTCCCGGCTTTGCTCGACCGATCGGCGTTTGACGCCTCCATGAATAATCGGTGTCACTGGAAAGCGGCATTCCGCCGTACCCGACCGGAGGCCCCGTGGCAGACGAGAGCGATCTCGACAAGACCGAAGCCGCCACTCCCAGGCGTCGCGAAAAGGCGCGCGAGGAGGGGCAGGTCGCGCGTTCGCGCGAACTGGCTTCGTTCGCACTGCTCGCGGCGGGGTTCTACGGCGCATGGCTGCTCGCGGGCCCGTCGGGCGGGCATCTGCAGGCGATGCTGCGCGGCGCGTTCACGTTCGATCGCGCGACCGCGTTCGACACCAACCGGATGCTGTCGGCGGCCGGCAGCGCGAGCCTCGAAGGCTTCGCCGCGCTGCTGCCGCTGCTCGCGCTCACCGGCGTCGCCGCGCTGCTCGCGCCGATGGCGCTCGGCGGCTGGCTGATTTCGCAAAAGACGTTCGAGCTGAAGTTCGACCGCCTGAACCCGATCTCGGGCCTCGGCCGGATCTTCTCGATCCAGGGGCCGATCCAGCTCGGGATGTCGGTCGCGAAGACGCTGGTCGTCGGCGGGATCGGCGGCATCGCGATCTGGCGCAGCAAGGACGAACTGCTCGGTCTCGCGACGCAGCCGCTCGGCGCCGCGCTGCCCGATGCGCTGCATCTGGTCGCCGTGTGCTGCGGCACGACGGTCGCCGGGATGCTGGTGGTCGCCGGGCTCGACGTGCCTTACCAACTCTGGCAGTACAACAAGAAGTTGCGCATGACGAAGGAAGAAGTGAAGCGCGAGCATCGCGAGAACGAAGGCGATCCGCACGTGAAGGGACGAATCCGCCAGCAGCAGCGCGCGATCGCGCGCCGCCGGATGATGGCGGCCGTGCCGAAGGCCGACGTGGTCGTCACGAACCCGACGCACTTCGCGGTTGCGCTGCAATACACGGACGGCGAGATGCGCGCGCCGAAGGTCGTCGCGAAGGGCGTGAACCTCGTCGCCGCGCGCATCCGCGAACTCGCGGCCGAGCACAACGTGCCGCTGCTCGAGGCGCCGCCGCTCGCGCGTGCGCTGTATCACAACGTCGAAATCGAACGCGAGATTCCCGGCTCGCTGTACTCGGCCGTCGCCGAAGTGCTCGCATGGGTGTACCAGCTCAAGCGCTTCCGTTCGGAAGGCGGCGCGTTCCCCGCGGTGCCGGTCGATCTCGACGTGCCGGCCGAACTCGACAAGGGCACGTCGGTGCCCGCCGACGATGAACGCGAGGAAGCCGAGGACACGCTCGGCACGCAAGGAGCTTCCGCATGAGCACCCCGACCGGCCTGTTCGCGAAGCGCCCGAACCCGTTCGCGGGCACGAATCTGCGCGCGCTCGCGGGCCCGATCCTCATCTGCATGATCCTGGGGATGATGATCCTGCCGCTGCCGCCGATGCTGCTGGATCTGCTGTTCACGTTCAACATCGCGCTGTCCGTGATGGTGCTGCTCGTCAGCATGTACACGATGAAGCCGCTCGATTTCGCGGCGTTCCCGAGCGTGCTGCTGTTCTCGACGCTGTTGCGCCTGTCGCTGAACGTCGCGTCGACGCGCGTCGTGCTGCTCGAAGGGCACACCGGCCCGGACGCGGCCGGCCAGGTGATCGAGGCGTTCGGCCACTTCCTCGTCGGCGGCAACTTCGCGGTCGGCATCGTGGTGTTCGTGATCCTGATGATCATCAACTTCATGGTGATCACGAAGGGCGCGGGGCGGATCGCCGAAGTATCCGCGCGCTTCACGCTCGACGCGATGCCCGGCAAACAGATGGCGATCGACGCCGACCTGAACGCGGGCCTCATCAACGAGGAACAGGCGCGCAAGCGGCGCCTTGCGGTATCGCAGGAAGCCGAGTTCTACGGGTCGATGGACGGCGCGTCGAAGTTCGTGCGCGGCGACGCGATCGCCGGCCTGATCATCATGGCGATCAACGTGATCGGCGGGCTGATCGTCGGGATGGTCCAGCACGACATGAGCTTCGCGGCGGCCGGCACCAACTACACGCTGCTGACGATCGGCGACGGCCTCGTCGCGCAGATCCCGTCGCTCGTGATCTCGACCGCGGCCGGCGTGATCGTGTCGCGCGTCGCGACCGACGAGGACATCGGCACGCAGATCACCGGCCAGTTGTTCACGAACCCGCGCGTGCTGAACATCACCGGCGCGATCATCGTGCTGATGGGACTGATCCCCGGGATGCCGCACTTCGCGTTCCTCGCGCTCGGCGGCGGCGCGATCTGGCTGGCGCGCACGCTGACCAAGCGCGCGGCGGCCCGCAAGGCGGCCGGCGACGTGACCGACATCGCCCCGCCCGCCGTGCTGCCGGCCGACAGCCACGAAGCGACCTGGGACGACGTGCAGCTGATCGACCCGCTCGGCCTCGAAGTCGGCTACCGGCTGATTCCGCTCGTCGACAAGAACAGCGACGGCGAGCTGCTCAAGCGCATCAAGAGCATCCGCAAGAAATTCGCGCAGGAAATCGGCTTCCTGCCGCCGGTGATCCATATCCGCGACAACCTCGAACTGCGTCCGAACGCGTACCGGATCGCGCTGAAGGGCGTCGAGATCGGCGTCGGCGAAGTGTTCCCGGGCCAGTGGCTCGCGATCAACCCGGGCCAGGTCACGGCCGCGCTGCCGGGCGCCGTCACGCAGGATCCCGCGTTCGGGCTGCCGGCCGTGTGGATCGACGTCGCGATGCGCGAGCAGGCGCAGGTGTACGGCTACACGGTGGTCGACGCGAGCACGGTCGTCGCGACGCACCTGAACCATCTGGTCGTCCAGCACGCGGCCGAGCTGCTCGGCCGCCAGGAAGTGCAGGCGCTCGTCGAGCGCACCGGCAAGGACGCGCCGTCGCTCGTCGAGGACCTCGTGCCGAAGACGATCTCGCTCACCACGCTGCAGAAAGTGCTGCAGAACCTGCTCGAGGAAGGCGTGCCGATCCGCGACATGCGCACGATCCTCGAGGCCGTGTCCGAGCATGCGGGCCGCGGCGACGCGTACGAGATCACGGCCGCGGTGCGGCTCTCGCTCGGCCGCGCGATCACGCAGCAGTGGTATCCGGGCGCCGGCGAAATGCAGGTGATGGGCCTCGACGCGAATCTGGAGCGCGTGCTGTCGCAGGCGCTCGCCACCGGCGCGAACCCGGGCCTCGAGCCTGGCCTCGCGCACAACCTTCTGACCGGCACGCAGCAAGCGATGCTGCGTCAACAGAATCTCGGGCTGCCGCCCGTGCTGCTCGTGCAGCACGCGCTGCGCGCGATGCTCGCGCGTTTCCTGCGCCGCAGCCTGCCGCAATTGAAAGTGCTGTCGTATGCCGAAGTGCCGGACACACGCACGATCAAAGTCGTTAACGTCATCGGGGGTTCCGCTTGAACATTCGCAAATTCACCGGCGCAACGAGCCGCGACGCACTTCGTCTCGTGCGCGAGGCGCTCGGCGCCGACGCGGTCGTGCTGTCGAACCGCACGCTCGATGACGGCAGTGTGGAAATCGTTGCACTCGCCGATTCGGATCTCGCCGCGGTGGCGCCGCCGGCCGCGCGTCCGCGTCTCGCGACGTCGCGTCTGCCGGAATCCGTGCCGGCGGCCGCCGTGCAGGGCATCGTGTCGCGCCCGGGCAGTGCGCCGCGCCCGGCCGTCAATCCGTATGCGGCGGGCGCGGGCGGCCTGCCGGACGTGTTCTCGTCCGTGTTCGGCGCGAGCGCCGACGCGCAAGAGCTCGACGTGCATGCTTCGTCGATCGATGCGGACGAGCCGGCAGCAGCGTCGTCGATCGCCGCGGCGGCCGCAGGCGCGCCTGCCGCTGGTACGCCGGCCGCCGGTACGCCGGCCGCCCCTTCCGAACCCGCGCCGTGGCTGGTCGAGCACGCGAAACGCCTGATGCAGCAGCGCGACGCGCTGATGGCCCGTGCGCAGGCATCTGCCGAGCCGCGGGCGAGCGCGCCCGCGCCGCAAGCCGCGGCCGGAGCGCCGCCGCCCGACTGGGCGCGCGACATCGTGCGCGACGCCGAACGCCGGATGCCGGCCGCCGGATCGCCGGCCGCCGCGAACCGCGCCCCCGAGACGGGCGCCGCGTACGCCGCCAAGGCGACGGAGCGCACGCGCCTGTCCGCCGACACGGCCGCCGCGGTGGCCGATGCGGTGAAGTCGCGCATCGAGCGGATCGTCAACGATACCGTGATGCAGGAGCTCGGCGAGCTGCGCGGGATGATGGAAGAGCAGTTCGACAGCCTGATGTGGCACGATCGCCAGCGTCGCAGCGCCGTCCACGGTGCGCTGACGAAGCACCTGTTCTCGGCCGGCTTCTCCGCGCAGCTCGTGCGGATGCTGGTCGACAACCTGCCGTCCGGCGACGGCGCGCAGACCTTCGAGCAGGCCGCCGAATGGGCGCAGTCGGTGCTCGCGTCGAACCTGCCGGTGCTCGACAGCGAGGACGCGCTGATGGAGCGCGGCGGCGTGTTCGCGCTGATGGGGCCGACCGGCGTCGGCAAGACGACCACCACCGCGAAGCTGGCGGCGCGCTGCGTGATGCGCTTCGGCGCGAGCAAGGTCGCGCTGCTGACCACCGACAGCTACCGGATCGGCGGCCACGAGCAACTGCGCATCTTCGGCAAGATTCTCGGCGTGCCGGTTCACGCCGTGAAGGATGCGGGCGACCTCGCGCTCGCGCTGTCCGAGCTGCGCAACAAGCACATCGTGCTGATCGACACGATCGGCATGAGCCAGCGCGACCGCGCGGTGTCCGACCAGATCGCGATGCTGCACGGCGCGAACGCGCCGGTGCAGCGCCTGCTGCTGCTCAACGCGACGAGCCACGGCGACACGCTGAACGAAGTCGTGCAGGCGTACCGCAGCGCGGGCGAGCATCCTGATCTGGCCGGCTGCATCCTCACCAAGCTCGACGAGGCAACTCACCTCGGCGGCGTGCTCGACACGGTGATCCGCTACAAGCTGCCGGTCCACTACGTGTCGACCGGCCAGAAGGTGCCGGAGAACCTGTACGTCGCATCGACCAAATTCCTGCTGAAGAGCGCGTTCTGTGTGCCGCGCGACGGCTCGCCCTTCGTGCCGCAAGACGAGGACATGCCGACGCTGCTTTCCGCCCTGACCGCACGTTCCACCGCCGAGCTGCACGAGGTGCGATTTGGATAAACGGATCATCGACCAGGCCGAAGGGCTGCGACGCCTGCTGGCCGGGCGCGCGTCGCGCATCGTCGCGGTGACGGGCGGCCCGGTGGGCGTCGGCTGCACGTCCACCGTGGTGAACCTCGCGGCGGCGCTCGCGTCGCTCGGCAAGGACGTGCTCGTCGTCGACGAACGCGCCGACGTGCATTCGGCCAGCGCGACGCTCGCCGGCGCGTGGCTGCGCGACGGCGAACGCACGCGGGTGGCGGCCGGCTTCGGCCTGTGCGGCGCCGCGCGGCTCGCGCGCGCCGGCTACAGCGACGCGCAACTGAGCGACTTCATCGACGGCCCGGCCGACATCGTGCTCGTCGACGCGCAGCTCGGCGCCGACGGGTCGTTCTCGGCGCTCGCGCGCGAAGCCCACGACGTGCTGATCGTCACGCGAGTCGCCGCGCAGGCGATCACCGAGGCGTATGCGTGCATGAAGCGGCTGCATTTCGCGCACGCGCTCGCGCAGTTCCGCGTGCTGACCAATCAGGTCGGCAGCCACGCGGACGCGAAGACGGCCTTCGACAACCTCGCGGGCGTCGCGAGCCGCTACCTGACCGTGTCGATCGCCGACGCGGGCTGCGTGAGCGCCGATCCGCTCGTCGAGCACGCCCGAGAACTGATGCATGCGGTGGTCGACGCGTTTCCGTCGTCGGCTGCCGCGCGCGATTACCGGCAGATTGCCGCCGACCTGTTGTACTGGCCGATGCGCCCGCGTTCGGGTGCGGGCCGCGCGGTCCACGCCGGCGGCAAGCCGTCGTATGAGGCGGGCGCGGCACACGCCGCGTGAGCGCCACCCGAAGGAGGGAGCCATGATGTACAACGCTCAAGGAAAGATGTCCCAGGCCGACGTGCTCGCGCAATACGCGCCGCTCGTGCGTCGCCTCGGGCTGCAGCTCGTCGCGAAGATGCCGGCGAGCGTCGATCTCGACGACCTGATCCAGGCCGGCATGATCGGACTGATGGATGCGGCCGGCCGCTACAAGGAAGACCAGGGCGCGCAGTTCGAGACCTACGCGACGCAGCGCATCCGCGGCGCGATGCTCGACGAGCTGCGCAGCAACGACTGGCTGCCGCGCAGCCTGCGCAAGACGTCGCGCGAGGTCGAGCACGCGGTGCACCAGGTCGAGCAGCACCTCGGCCGCTCGGCGAGCGAGACCGAGATCGCGCAGCACCTGAACATGCCGCTCGACGAATACCAGGGGATGCTGCAGGACCTGCACGGCAGCCAGCTCATCTACTACGAGGATTTCGACCGCGCGGCCGACGACGAGCCGTTCCTCGACCGTTATCGCGTCGATCATGCCGATCCGCTGTCGGCGCTGCTCGACGACCATCTGCGCGAGGCGCTCGTCGAGGCGATCGAGCGGCTGCCGGAGCGCGAGAAGCTGCTGATGTCGCTGTACTACGAACGGGGTCTGAATCTGCGCGAGATCGGCGCGGTGCTCGAGGTGAGCGAATCGCGCGTGTGCCAGTTGCACAGCCAGGCCGTCGCGCGCCTGCGTGCGCGGCTGCGCGAACAGGCGTGGGTCGGCGCCGAGTCCTGACCCTTTACCGCGGCCGCGCGCGCCGACGCCGCGCGCCCGTGCCGCGGTTGCGCGGCGCTTGCGCATTTCGCGCGCCGATTTGCTACAATCCCCTCCGTTTTCCGAGGAGCGTTGCGACGGACCATCCAGCGTCCGCCAGGCTCGGAAGGCTTCACCAAGCAGCCGTGCAGCGGTTTTTTCGCGCCGGCCCCGCTTCCTGAACGGCGCTCACGTCACCAATCTAGAAACTTTTTAGAAAGGAGGGCGTGATGAACGCCATTATCGATTCCAAGGCTTCCCACGATTACGTCGTCGCCGACATGGCGCTGGCCGGCTGGGGCCGCAAGGAACTGAACATCGCCGAGACCGAAATGCCGGGTCTCGTGCAGATCCGCGACGAATACAAGGCGCAGCAGCCGCTGAAGGGCGCGCGCATCGCCGGCTCGCTGCACATGACGATCCAGACGGGCGTGCTGATCGAGACGCTGAAGGCGCTCGGCGCGGACGTCCGCTGGGCGTCGTGCAACATCTTCTCGACCCAGGATCACGCCGCGGCCGCGATCGTCGAAGCCGGCACGCCGGTGTTCGCGTTCAAGGGCGAATCGCTCGACGAATACTGGGAGTTCTCGCACCGCATCTTCGAATGGCCGAACGGCGAATTCGCGAACATGATCCTCGACGACGGCGGCGACGCAACGCTGCTGCTGATCCTCGGCTCGAAGGCCGAGCAGGACCGTTCGGTGATCGCGAAGCCGACCAACGAGGAAGAAGTCGCGCTGTACAAGTCGATCGCGGCGCACCTCGACGTCGACGCGAACTGGTACTCGAAGCGCCTCGCGCACATCAAGGGCGTGACCGAAGAAACCACGACCGGCGTGCACCGCCTGTACCAGATGGAAAAGGACGGCCGCCTGCCGTTCCCGGCGTTCAACGTGAACGATTCGGTCACGAAGTCGAAGTTCGACAACCTGTACGGCTGCCGCGAGTCGCTCGTCGACGGCATCAAGCGCGCGACCGACGTGATGATCGCGGGCAAGGTCGCGGTCGTCGCGGGCTACGGCGACGTGGGCAAGGGTTGCGCGCAGTCGCTGCGCGGCCTGGGCGCGACCGTGTGGGTCACCGAAATCGATCCGATCTGCGCGCTGCAGGCGGCGATGGAAGGCTACCGCGTCGTGACGATGGAATACGCGGCGGACAAGGCCGACATCTTCGTGACGGCGACCGGCAACTACCACGTGATCAACCACGATCACATGAAGGCGATGCGTCACAACGCGATCGTCTGCAACATCGGCCACTTCGACTCGGAAATCGACGTCGCGTCGACCCGCCAGTACCAGTGGGAAAACATCAAGCCGCAGGTTGACCACATCATCTTCCCGGACGGCAAGCGCGTGATCCTGCTGGCGGAAGGCCGCCTCGTGAACCTCGGCTGCGCGACCGGCCACCCGTCGTTCGTGATGTCGAACTCGTTCGCGAACCAGACGCTCGCGCAGATCGAGCTGTTCGTGCGCGGCAACGAGTACGAGAACAAGGTGTACGTGCTGCCGAAGCATCTCGATGAAAAGGTCGCGCGCCTGCACCTCGCGCGCATCGGCGCGAACCTGTCGGTGCTGTCGGACGAGCAGGCTTCGTACATCGGCGTGCAGAAGGACGGCCCGTTCAAGCCGAACCACTACCGCTACTGATGCGCGGCCGCCGCCGTGTCGTGCGCGCCCGTGGCGGGCGCACGGCGCGGCGGCGCTCCCCGATCGTACCGATCGACAACCGAACCGGAGCCCTCCATGAGCCTCATCCTCACCTGGGTCATCAACGCGCTCGCGTTGCTGATCATCACGTACCTCGTGCCGTCGATCCACATCAAGAGCTTCGGCACCGCGCTGATCATCGCGGTCGTGCTCGGGCTGATCAACACGGTGATCCGGCCGGTGCTGATCCTGCTGACGCTGCCCGTCACGATCGTCACGCTCGGGGTGTTCATCCTCGTCGTGAACGCGCTGTGCTTCTGGTTCGCGTCGTCGCTGCTGAAGGGCTTCGAGGTGTCGGGGTTCTGGTCCGCGTTCTTCGGTTCGATCCTGTACAGCATCGTGTCGTGGCTGCTGTCCGCCCTGATCTTCGGCCAGCGCGACATCGGCTGAGGGCGGGCGGGTTGAGGCCCAACCCCATCGAATCATGAAACCGATCGAACTCTCGTTTGAATTCTTCCCGCCGAAGACGGCGGACGGCGTCGAAAAGCTGCGCGCCACGCGCGCGCAGCTGCTGCCGCTGAAGCCGAAATTCGTCTCCGTGACGTTCGGCGCCGGCGGATCGACGCAGCAGGGCACGCTCGACACCGTGCTCGACATGCAGAAGGACGGCCTCGAGGCCGCCCCGCACCTGTCGTGCATCGGCTCGTCGCGCGACAGCCTGCGCGCGATTCTCGACCAGTACCGTTCGCACGGCATCCGGCACATCGTCGCGCTGCGCGGCGACCTGCCGTCGGGGATGGGCGCGGTCGGCGAGCTGCGCTATGCGTCCGAGCTCGTCAGCTTCATCCGCGCCGAGCATGGCGACTGGTTCCACATCGAGGTCGCGGGCTACCCGGAGTACCACCCGCAATCGCGCTCGCCGAAAGCCGATCTCGAGAATTTCGCGCGCAAGGTGAAAGCCGGCGCGAATTCCGCGATCACGCAGTACTTCTTCAACGCGGACGCGTATTTCCGCTTCGTCGACGATGCGCGCAAGCTGGGTGTGGACGTGCCGATCGTGCCGGGCATCATGCCGATCACGAACTTCTCGCAGCTGATGCGCTTCTCCGAGATGTGCGGCGCCGAAGTGCCGCGCTGGGTCGCGCGCCGGCTCGAGAGCTTCGGCGACGATCGCGAGTCGATCCGTGCGTTCGGCGCGGACGTCGTCACGAGCCTGTGCCAGCGCCTGATCGACGCGGGCGTGCCGGGGCTGCACTTCTACACGCTGAACGCAGCGGTCGCGACGCGCACGATCTGCGAACGGCTCGCGGTGTAAGCGCCGTCACGCGGTTGCATGCTTAAAAGCCCCGCCGGTTCGTGCCGGTGGGGCTTTTTTATCGTGAAGCGTGACGCGCGGCGAAAACGTGCGCGCGTCAGCGCTGCGCCTGCATCAGCGGCGGGCGGCGGTCGAACCACGGCCGCGCCTGTTCGAGCTGCCGCGCAAGCTTGAGCAGCAACGCTTCGTCGGCGTGGCGCGCGGCGAACTGCACGCCGATCGGCAGCCCGCGCGCATTCCAGTACAGCGGCACCGACATCGCCGGCTGGCCGGTCAGGTTGAACAGCTCGGTGCAGCCGGCCCAGGCGAACGCCTTCTCCGACGACTTCGCGAGCATTTCCTTCAGCAACGGCTTCACCGGCAGCGCGGCGAGCAGCTTCATCTGCGCGGATTCGAACGGCGTCGGCTGCAATTCGCCGATCTTCACCGGCGGCCCGGCGAGCGACGCGCACAGGATCGCGTCGTAGCGCGACACGAGACCGGCGACCTGCACGGTGAGCTGGCGCTGCCATTCGAGCACGTCGGGCAGCCGCGTGCGCGCAAGGCGGCGGCCGACCACGGCCATCGCCCACGTCGCGGCCTCGAATTCGCCGCGCCGCGGCGTGCGGCCGGTCAGTTCGCGCGCGCCCAGCACCATTTCCTCGGCGATCGTCGCCCACAGCGTCAGGAAGGTTTCGGCCGCGCGCGCGTAGTCGATTTGCAGCGTCGCCGGCTCGACGTGATGGCCGAGCGATTCGAGCAGCGCGGCTGCGTCGTCGAGCGCCGCGCGCGTATCGTCGGCGAGCGCCGGCGCGAGCATCGGATCGACGACGAGGCCGATCCGCAGCGGGCCGGGCGGTGTGTCGAGCGCGCCGAGGAAGGTGCCGGGCGCGCCGGGCGGCAGGGTCTGACCGGTCGTCACGTCGAGCAGCAGCGCACTGTCGCGCACGCTGCGCGACACCGCGTGCTGGACGACGAGTTCGCCGTTCGACGGCAGGTCGACGAGCACCGAGTTGCGGCTCGGCTTCAGGCCGAACAGCCCGCAGCACGACGCCGGAATGCGGATCGAGCCGCCGCCGTCGGACGCATGCGCGAGCGGCACGATGCCGGCCGCGACGGCGGCCGCCGCGCCCCCGCTCGAACCGCCGGGCGTGTGATCGAGGTTCCACGGGTTGCGGCACGCACCGAACAGTTCCGGTTCCGTGTACGGCATCTGGCCGATCTCGGACGTGTTGGTTTTGCCGAACACGTTGAGGCCCGCCGCGCGGCTGCGCGCGATCACCGGAGAATCGTCGGCCGGCACGAAGTAACGGTAGTGCCGGCTGCCCATCGACAGCGGCAGCCCGGCGACCGCCGCGCCGAGATCCTTGACGAGATACGGGACGCCCGCGAACGGCGCGTCGGCGCCCGGCTCGGGCGCGGCCGCCGCACGCTCGCGCGCGGCTTCGTAGTCCTGCAGCACGATCGCGTTGATCGCGCCGTTGACCGCTTCGGCCTGACCGATCGCGGCGTCGAGCAGTTCGCGCGGGCTGGCGTGGCGGTCGCGCACGAGCGCGGCGAGGCCGATTGCGTCGTGCGCGAGATAGTCCGAGTGCATCGCGGTCACCCCCGTGTGACTCGTGGCGATGGTGCGAGCATAACGCGGGCCCGGCGTGGCGAGCCCGCGGCCGTGCCTTTTTAAAGGTGCTCGGCGAGGAAGGTCAACGTGCGGCCGTGCGCGAGCGCCGCCGCGCGCTGGTTGTACGAGGCGCGGTCCGTGCAGTTGAAGCCGTGCTCGGCGCCCGGGTAGACGTGGAACGACGCATCGCCGTGGCCGGCGAACGCGGCCTTCACCTGGTCGACGGCGGTGAGCGGAATGCCGTGGTCGTTTTCCGCGTAGTGGAACAGGATCGGCTGCGTGACCTGGCCGGCGAGATCGAGCGCGTTCTGGATGCCGCCGCCGTAATAGGCGACCGCCGCGTCGAGCTTGCCGGTCGCCGCCGCGCGGTACGCGATCTGGCCGCCGAAGCAGTAGCCGATCGCGGCGAGCTTGCCGCTCACTTCGGGGCGTGCGCGCAACGCGTCGGCCGCCGCGCCGATGTCCGCGACCGCGAGACCCACGTCGGTCTTCTTCATCAGCTCGATGCCCTTGTCGCGATCCGCGCCCTCGTAGGTCAGCTCGACGCGCGGCTGCGTGCGCCAGAACACGTCCGGCGCGAGCGCGACGAAGCCGTCGGCCGCGTACTGGTCGGCGACCGCACGGATGTGCGAGTTCACGCCGAAGATCTCCTGGATGATGATGACGGCAGGGCCCTTGCCGCGCTTGGGCAGTGCGAGATAGCCGCCGAAGCTGTCGTTACCGGTCGGGATGTCGATCCATTGGGCAGTCACGTTCTGAACTCCTGGCGTGCGGGGTGCGCGAGGCGCCCCGGGGGTAAAAAGAGGGCGGCCTAGTGTGCCACCAATCGTGCTGTGCTGCAGCGCGCGCGGCCGCTTCTCGCGCAGCGATCGTTTCGATCTCGATTATTCATTTTTCGGCGCCGCGCCGCTTCGATAGAGTCGATGTGTCGGCCTTTACAAAGCGCTTTCGCGCATCGTCATCGAAGGATTCGCCATGTCTTCCCGCTCGTTTTCCACGCCCTTTTCCGAACGCTTCGGCTTGCGCCTGCCGCTCGTGCAGGCGCCGATGGTCGGCGCGACCACGACCGCGATGGTCGCGGCCGCGTCGAATGCCGGTGCGCTCGGCAGCCTCGGCGCCGGCGCGCTCGCGCCCGAGCGCCTCGCGGCCGAAGTCGCCGCGATCCGCGCGGCGACCGATCGCCCGTTCGCGATCAACCTGTTCGTGCTGCCCGACGTCGCGCCCGATGCGGCGACGCTCGCGCGCGCACTGGCGGCGATCGACCCGCTGAACGCGACGCTCGGCTTGCCGCCGGGCACGGCGCCGGCGCGCTACGCACCCGATTTCCGCGCGCAGCTCGATGCGCTCGTCGCGCTGCGCGTGCCGGTCGCGAGCTTCACGTTCGGCGTGCTCGACGCGGCCGACGTCGCGCGCCTGAAAGCCGTCGGCACGTATGTGATCGGCACGGCGACGCACGTGGCCGAAGGGCTCGCGTGGCAGGCGGCCGGCGCCGACGCGCTGTCCGCGCAGGGCGCCGAGGCGGGCGGCCATCGCGGCACCTTCATCGGTTGCGCCGACGATGCGCTGATCGGCACGTTCGCGCTCGTCCCGCAGCTCGCCGACGCGACGGGCCTGCCCGTGCTTGCCGCGGGCGGGATCATGGACGGCCGCGGCATCGCGGCCGCGCTCGCGCTCGGCGCGCAGGGCGCGCAACTCGGCACCGCGTTCCTCACGTGCGCGGAAAGCGCGATCGCGGCGGACTGGAAGGCGCGGCTGCTCGCGAGCGCCGATACGTCGACGCAGGTCACGCGCGCGATCACCGGCCGTCATGCACGCGGGCTGCGCAACACGCTGATGGCGCGGCTCGGCGAGCACGTGGCCGACGCCGCACCGTATCCGGTGCAGAATGCGCTGACCCAGCCGCTGCGCCAGGCCGCCGCGCGCGCGAACGACGGCGACTACCTGTCGCTGTGGGCCGGACAGGGCGCGCCGCTCGCGCGGCGGCGCGGCGATGCGCTGACGACGTCGCAGCTGGTCGCCGCGCTCGACGCGGAATGGCGTGCATCGGCCGCCTGAACGCTGCTTCATCCGCCGCAACCGTCGATATCGGGCGGCGAAACGCGCGTGGTGTCACGCGCGTTTCATTCAATGATCACGGGCATAAAATACCGAATCGAAATGCCCCGTGAATAGGTCGAAACGACCTTTCGAAAGTATGCCGGGAATTAGCGGAAACCCTTATCCGCCGGGGCTTGCAGCGTTATTCGAGTCATCCTTCCAAAGCATGCATATCGGTAGTGTTACCACTACCCCAAAAAAGTCCCACAAATTAATTTGATCACCTACACTTGCGCGCAAGTACGGGCGGGCAGCTGCTAAAAGCGGCGGTTTTCACGTACTTGAGGCCAAGTGCATGAACGATGCAACCGGCGAATCGTCCAGTGATGGCAAACACGGGGATGGCAGCGGGGCACCGGGCGATGGCGTTTTTTGGGACCGAACTGGAGACTTACATGAATATCAAGATGCAAAAGCTGTTGCCGATCACCGCAGCGGCGATGCTGTGTGCTGCAGCTGCAAGCAACGCGTCCGCCGATCAAGTCGTCAAGATCGGCCACGTCGCGCCGTTGACGGGCGGCATTGCACACCTGGGCAAGGACAACGAAAACGGCGCACGTCTCGCGGTCGAGGAAATCAACGCGAAGGGTCTCACGATCGGCGGCCAGAAGATCACGCTGCAACTCGACCCGCAGGATGACGCCGCCGACCCGCGGCAGGCGACGCAGGTTGCGCAGAAGCTCGTCGACGACAAGGTCGTCGCGGTGGTCGGCCACCTGAACTCGGGCACGTCGATCCCGGCCTCGAAGATCTACAGCGATGCGGGCATCGTGCAGATTTCGCCGTCGGCGACCAACCCGGTGTACACGCAGCAAGGCTTCAAGACCACGTACCGCGTGGTGGCGACCGATGCGCAGCAGGGCCCGGCACTGGCGAACTATGCGCATTCGAAGGGCATCAAGAGCGTGGCGGTGGTCGACGATTCGACCGCTTACGGCCAGGGTCTCGCGAACGAATTCGAGAAGAAGGCGAAGGCGCTCGGCCTGAAGGTGATGTCGCATGACGCGACGAACGACAAGGCGGTCGACTTCCGCGCGATTCTGACGAAGATCAAGGGCGAGAACCCGGACGCGATCATGTACGGCGGCATGGACGCCACCGGCGGCCCGTTCGCGAAGCAGGCGAAGCAGCTCGGCCTGCGCGCGAAGATCTTCGCGGGCGACGGCGTGTGCACGGAGAAACTGGCCGATCTGGCCGGCGACGCGACCGACAACATCGTGTGCTCGGAAGCCGGTGCTTCGCTCGAGAAGATGCCGGGCGGCAGCGCGTTCAAGGCGAAGTACGAGAAGCGCTTCGGCCAGCCGATCCAGATCTACGCGCCGTTCACGTATGACGCCGTGTACATCATCGCCGACGCGATGAAGCGCGCGAACTCGACGGACCCGGCGAAGATCCTCGCGGCGATGCCGGCGACGAAATACACGGGCGTGATCGGCACGACGACCTTCGATTCGAAGGGCGACCTGCAGCACGGCGTGATTTCGCTGTACAACTACAAGAGCGGCAAGAAGTCGCTGCTCGACGAAGTGAAGATGTAACGCAACGAGCGGTCGACAGGAGGGTGAAAGCGCGCATGCGGCAACGCATGCGCGCTTTCTTTTTGGGCCGGCGTGCGCCGCCGCGCCGTCAGATCTTCAGGTGCGCGAGCACCTTCGGTGCGACGAACGCGACGAGCGCCGCGCACAGGGCGACGACCGACAGGCCGATCGTCAGGTTCGCGGCCTGCGCGACCGCGCCGATCACGACCGGACCGAACAGCAGTCCGAAATACGCGAGCCCGGCCACGTGCGCGAGCCCTTCGGCCGCATGGATGCCTTTCACGCGCGCGGCGGCCGCGAACAGCACGGGCATCATGTTGGCCAGCCCGAGGCCCATCAGCGTGAAACCGGTCAGCACCGCGACCGGATTCGGCAGCAGCAGCGCGCCGATCATCCCCGCGCACGCGAGCGACGCGCTCGCGAACACGAGCTGCGGCGCGCCGAAGCGGGCGCGCACGGCGTCGCCCGCGAAGCGCGCGATGGCCATCCCGCCCGAGAACGCCGCGTACGCGGCGCTCGCGAGCGCCGGGCTCGCCGCGACGACGTCGCGCATGTAGACCGTCGCCCAGTCGTACATCGCGCCTTCGGCGATCAGCGCGACGAGCGCGATGCCGCCGAGCATCCACAACGCGGGCGAGCGCCAGCGGTTGCCGCCGCCGTGCGCCTGTTCGTGATGCGGCACGTGCGGCAGCACGGCCGGGCTCGCGACCACGAGCACCGTGGCGCACACCGCCGCCGCGAGCGCGAGATGCGCGACCGGCGCCATGCCGGCCGACAGCAGTGCGCCGCCGGCCGCCGCGCCGGCCATCCCGCCGATGCTGAACATGCCGTGCAGCGACGACATGATCGGCTTGCCGAGCGCGATTTCGACCGCGCTGGCCTCGGCGTTCATCGCGACGTCGAGCGTCGCCATCGAGAAGCCGAACAGCGCGAGCACCGCGAGCAGCATCCAGTAGTCGGGCACGACGAGGATCAGCGCCGCGCACGCGGACATCACGAGCCCGCCGACGAGGCAAGCGGTGCGCGAGCCGACGCGCGCGATCCAGCGCGCGATGGTCAGCATCGCGGCGATCGACCCGCCGGCGACCGCGAACAGCGCGATCGACAGCAGCCCGGGGCTCAGCGCGAACTTGTCGCGCACGGTCGGCACGTGCACGCCCCACGACGCGTACATCATGCCGGCGACGAAGAACAGCGCCATCGACGCCGTGCGCGCACGCTGGCGGGCCGGCAGCGGCAGCACGCGATGCGCGTCGGGCGGCGCGGCGAACGGGGACGACGATTCGGGGGAGGAGGATTCGGACACGGGAAGGCTCGTCGGGAAAATGCGCGGGCGCACACGGCGCCCGGCGGATTTGTCCGATTCTATCGAACCGCTTACGTTTCTGCCGGGCGATGGCCGTTCGGTCGATGCTCGGGCGGTCGAGCCATCCCGCGGCGGCGGCCCGGTGTCGCATTGGCCGTTCGGCCGATGCGACGCGTGCGGCGAGCGCGGGTAACATCGAAGCCATGCCCGAGGCACCGCCTTTCGACCGCAGGAGTTCCTCTTGAACATCGATCCCGCCTTCGCCCTGCATCTGCTGCACCGCTGCGCGCTCGGCACGCTCGCCACCCATGCGCGCGAACCGCAGGGGTTCCCGTATCCGACGGTCGTGCCGTTTGCACCGGATGCAAGCCATCGGCCCGTGATCCTGGTGAGCGGCCTGGCCGAGCACACGCGCAATCTCGCCGCCGATCCGCATGCGGGTTTCCTCGTCGTCGATGCCAATGACGGCGATGTCCTGAACGCCGAGCGCGCGACGCTGCTGGGCCGGTTCGTGCCGCTCGGCGACGATCCGCACGTTACCGCGCGTTACCTGCGCTACGAACCGGACGCCGCGCGCTATCTCGCGCTCGGCGATTTCGCGTTCTGGGCGCTCGAGATCGAGCGGCTGCGCTATATCGGCGGGTTCGGACGGATGGGCTGGGTCGACGGCACGCATCTCGATGCGCTGCCGCCGCTCGCGTTCGACGACGAACAGGCGCTGTGGCGTGCCTACGAAGCGGGCCACGCACACCGCGACGGGCTCGACCTGCTCGGCGTCGATCGCCATGGCGCGGACTGGCGATGCGACGGGCGCCGCGTGCGCACGCCGTTCGAGTCGCCGTCGGCCGATATCGGTGTGCTGCGCGAGCGGCTGATCGCCTGCGCGAAGAATGTGACGTGACGTCGCGGTTCAGTGATTTGTCCGTTTAGCAAACCGCGTCATGTGGTTTTCGCAAAACTGTCGTCCGATGAAAGCTTTGATTTTTTGAAAGCAGGGTAATTGCGTATATTGATAGACCTAATAGCCAATCGCTAATGTCCTAATCTCTATGCAGGAGCGTAAAAATTTGAGAAAAGGCCGCGGCCGGTCAAAATGACATGTGCGAATTACAATTGGTCTCGGGATTTTCGTGAATCTCGCTTCTATCAAATCTTTTTTGTGCTAATCTCTGCCTTCGAAAATCCGAGGCACATATATTTCATGAATGGTGAGCTGGCTCAGACCGGCGCCATTGGTCAGATAGATAGAAAGGGAAACTATGTCTTCTTACAAGGACCTGCTGGCCCAGCGGGAGAAGCTGGAGAAGCAAATCGAAGAAGCGAAGTCGCGTGAATACGCTGAAGTGCTGAATGACGTGAAGCAGAAAATTGCCGACTACGGCTTTTCGCTCGCCGAACTCGGTCTCAGCCGCGCGAAGGCCGGCAAGGTCGGTCGCCCGCGCGCAGGCGTGGCGGCAAAATACCGCGATCCGGAAACGGGCGCGACGTGGTCGGGTCGTGGCAAGCCGCCGCGCTGGATCGCCGGCAAGAACCGCGAACAGTTTGCGATTTAAACGTTCGTTTAGGTTGCCCGCTCTTCAGAAGAGCCGCGTGTCCGTCGAGGAGCGCGGCTTTTTTGTTTTCCGGACGCCGGCAAGGCCGCTGTGCCGTCATGAAAATGTAAGTGTGTCATGTGAATGAAAATGCGACACGTTCGCATAAGCGATTGATTTAAATGAGAAATTTGTGGGTACTGGAAGGGCTCGCGGGGCGCCTTTGATAGAATTACGTCCCGCACACCGATATCTCATATTTCATGTCCACGTTTTCCGCCGACGCGCAGAGCGCAGATAAGCACGCAGTTGCGCGCAAGAGCACGCTCGTCAGTATTGTCCTGAATGTCGTGCTTGCGACATTTCAGATCGCCGTCGGCGTGATTGCGCATTCGCAGGCATTGATTGCTGACGGTGTGCATTCGATTTCCGATTTGATCTCGGATTTTGTCGTGCTGGTTGCGAATCGGCATAGCGGCGCATCGCCGGACGCCGACCACAATTACGGCCATAGCCGCTACGAGACGGTCGCGTCGCTGTTTCTCGGCGCGATCCTGATTGCGGTCGGTATCGGCATGCTCTGGCGCGCCGGCGACCGCCTCGTTAATCTCGAAAACATTCCGGCCGTGCATTTTTCCGCGCTGATCGTTGCGCTGACGGTGCTCGTGTCGAAGGAAGCGCTGTTTCGCTACATGCTGCGCGAAGCGCGGCGCGTGCGCTCGGCGATGCTCGTCGCCAACGCGTGGCATGCGCGTTCGGATGCCGCGTCGTCGCTCGTCGTCGCGATCGGCATCGTCGGCAGCCTGGCCGGTGTGCGGCTGCTCGATCCGATCGCCGCGGCGATCGTCGGCTTCATGGTCGCGCGCATGGGCTGGACGTTCGGCTATGACGCGTTGCAGGACCTCTCCGACCGCGCGCTCGATACGGCCGACACGGCCGAGATCCGCGCGCTGCTCGCCGCGACGCCCGGCGTACGCGACGTGCACGACCTGCGCACGCGCAAGATGGGCGATGCCGCGCTCGTCGATGCGCACATCATCGTCGATCCGAAGATCTCCGTCTCCGAAGGGCATTACATCGCCGAGACCGCGCGGGCGCGCGTGCTGTCCGACCCGCGCGTGCTCGATGCGCTGATCCATGTCGACCCGGAGAACGACGCGGCGCGCCGTCCGGCGCTCGCGCTGCCGCCGCGCGACGAACTCGTGGCCCGGCTCGAGGCCGCGCTCGCGCAGCGCGGGCTGCGCGCCGCGGCGATCAATCTGCATTACCTGAGTACGGGCCTCGAGGTCGACGTGACGCTCGACAGCGACCCGCGCGACACCGATGCGGCGCTGGCCGGCCGGCTCGACGTCGAGACGCTGAAGCGCGAGTTCGGCGCGCGCCGGATCGGCTTCACGCGCACGTTGCCCGTGCAGACGTGACCGGCGGCCGGCGGCCGGCAGCCGACAACCGCGAGCGCGGTCGGCCTCAGGCGGCAGGCCCGCGCGTTACAGCGGCAGTTGCGTGTCGAACTTGATTTCGCGCAGCACGACGCTCGTGCGCACCTGCGACACGGCCGGGATCTTGAAGATGCGTTCGTGCAGGAACACGTCGTAGGCCTTGATGTCCGGCGCGACGATCTTGAGGATGTAATCGGCTTCGCCGGTCGTGCTGTAGCACTCGGTGACTTCCGGGCAGGTCGCGATCTCGCGCTCGAACTGCTCGACGCCGCCTTCGTTGTGACGCGTCAGGTGCACGTGCGCGAGCGCGCAGACGTGCAGGCCGAGCTTCTCGCGATCGAGCAGCGCCGTGTAGCGCTGGATCACGCCTGACTGTTCCATGTCCTTGATGCGGCGCCAGCACGGTGTGCTCGACAGCCCGACCTGGTCGGAGATTTCCTGAACGGAACGGCGCGCGTCGAGCTGCAACAGGCGAAGGATTTTTTGCGAAAAGGAATCGAGCGTCACCTGCGCCTCCATGCGGCAGCTACAACACGCTGAATGTTAGAGGGCCGGGGAAGGAAAGGCAATCTGGCGACGCGCTGTTGAGCGGGATTCGCTAATTTGCTCGCGGATCCGTGGGATTTTGTCCCGCCCCCGCGCTTTCCGACCGATCGGTATCCGACACGGCCAGGCCCGCGAGCGCGGCCTGCTGACGGCGCAGGTCGGCGAGCATGTTGCAGAACAGCGCGCCTTGCTCGATCGCATCGTCGAGTGCGACGTGCGTGTGCGGATGGTCGTCGAACCAATGCTTCGGAAAGCGCGGCTTGATCGCCTTGCGGTACGGCAGGCCCGTCATCGCGAACGCGAGCGTCTTGATGTCGAGCGCCGACCACGAGAACGGGCAGCGCCCCGCGAAATGCATCATGTACCAGAACATGAACGTGAAATCGAAGCCGGCCGGCATCGCGACGAACACCGGCTTGCCGGGCAGCGCCTCGACCCATTCGACGTAGGCGACCAGCGCCGCCTCGGGCGTCTGCAGGTCGCGCCGGCATGCGGCCCAGGCTTCGGGTTCGGTCTTCCACCAGGCTTCCTGCACCGGGTGCGCGTGCGCGCCGGGCAGGGTCTCGAGGTTTGCCGAAAACGTCGCGATCAGTTGCTTGTCCTCGGTATAGGCGGCCGAGGCGAAGCTCAGCATCGAGTGCGGGCCGGGAATCGGGCCATCGGCCTCGACGTCGGTGCTGACGTAGATTTCGGGGATGGCGGTCTGGTTCATCCAAATACCTTGTCGGACACGAACGGGTTCGTGCGGCGCTCGTCGCCGAACGTCGATACCGGACCGTGACCGGGCACGAACGTGACGTCGTCGCCGAGCGGCCACAGTTTTTCCTTGATCGAACGGACGAGATCCTCGTGATTGCCGCGCGGGAAATCGGTCCGGCCGATGGAGCCCGCGAACAGGACGTCGCCGACGATCGCGACGCGATGTGCACGGCTGAAGAACACGACGTGGCCGGGCGTGTGGCCCGGGCAGTGATAGACCTCGAGCGTCTCGTCGCCGAACTGCACGGTGTCGCCGTCGTTCAGCCACTGGTCGGGCTCGAAGATGTCGGCGGCCGGAAAGCCGAAGCGTTCGCTCTGCGTCGGCAGTTTCTCGATCCAGAAGCGTTCCTCTTCCTGAGGCCCCTCGATCGGCACGCCGTAGCGCGTCGCGAGCGTCTTCGCGCCCGCGCAGTGATCGATGTGCCCATGCGTGAGCAGCACCTTCTCGACCTGCACGTTCTGCCGCACGACTTCCTGTTCGATCCGGTCGAGATCGCCGCCCGGATCGACGACGGCGGCGCGGCCCGTCTTCTCGCAGACGAGCAGCGAGCAGTTCTGCTGGAACGGCGTGACCGGAATGAGCGTGACTTTCATGGGAGCACCGGCGGCTAAAAGGAGCGATTGTACCGGTCGAGCGCGCGGCCTGCCGTGCGTGCGATGCATGGCGCGGCGCGCCGATGAGGGCTTTCCCCGAGCATGCCGATTGTTACAGCCATAGCGAGAATCAATGGTCCGCCGGGGGCGCTTTTCGAGACAAGGTTTTGGTTTATGTATAATGCGCCCCATTGCGCGTGAATTTCACGCAATTCGCTGGTGTTTCGGCCCCGTTAAACGAGGCATCCGATTCACCGTCAAGCATCGGCCGCCGGGAAGTCCGGCGGTGTATCCAGCACCGAGCATTCGGTGCTCACGTCTTGTCCGGCCGGGCGCTGCGCGCCCGCCTGCGGCCCTGCTGCCGCGCCGCCGGATGAGGCCTGTGCCGCCGTTCCTGTGCGTTGGTCGTATCGACGCGCGCGAACGTGAAGCCATGTTCGATGGCGGCATGTGGGGTCTGGTCAGGCTGTTGGGGACAGGTTGCGCCAGACGTGAAAGCTAATCAGGACGGTTGCGGCCTAGACGAATGCCGCGCCCATGCTAGCCGCCTGCTCGCACTCGAGCCGGGCGTGCACGCATTTGCCGTCCGGGGCGCATCTCTGCGTTGTGAAGCAGCGTTGTATCGATGCGGCCCGAACCAGAAGGCGACACGTCGATGAATTTACGTTTTCCGAGCCGATTCGGAACCATTGCATTGTTTTTTGCGCTGACGGGCTGTGCGGTGCCACCCAGCCAGACCACCGGCAGCGTGAGCCAGAAGAAGGCGGTCGACAAGACGGCCGCTGCCGCGAAGGCGGACGACGACAAGCAGCCGCTCAGCTTCGATTCCGCGCTGGCATCGATGCCGGCTGCCGACAGCAAGGACGCGAAGAAGTCGTCGCTGGCGGACGCCGAGCCGATCGACGGCAAGGATGTGTCCGATTTCCGCCAGACCGGCCGCGCATCGTGGTACGGGCGGGATTTCCACGGCCGCCGCACCGCGAACGGCGAGCGCTTCAACATGAACGCGTTCACCGCCGCGCACCGCACGCTGCCGCTGTCGTCGTACATCAAGGTGACGAACGCATCGACCGGCAAGTGGGTCGTCGTGAAGGTCAACGATCGCGGGCCGTTCAAGCGCGGCCGCGTGCTCGACCTGTCGTATGCGGCGGCCAAGGTGATCGGCCTCGTGCACGCCGGCACGGGCCGCGTGAAGATCGAAGGGCTGTCGCCGCAGGAAGCGCGCGAGGCGCGCGACGAAATGTTCGCGTCGATCTCGGCGAAGTAACGCGGCGGATCGTCCGCTCGTGCACAAAGGGCTGCCTTCCGGCAGCCCTTTGTCGTTTTCGCGCGCCGGCGGCGCGCGTCAGCCTTCCTTCAGCGCGAGCGCACGTGCATACAGCGTGTTGCGCGACGCGCCCGTCAGCGCGGCCGCGAGCTTGGCCGCACTCTTCACCGGCACTTCCCCCAGCAGCAGCCTGAGCAGCGCGTCGTGCGCGGTGTCGTCGGCTTCGCCGCTTGCCGCCGGCGCGCCTTCGACGACCAGCACGAACTCGCCGCGCTGCCGGTTCGGATCGCCGGCGAGCCAACTCTGTCCTTCGGCCAGGGTGCCCTGGAACAACTGCTCGTGTAGCTTGGTGAGCTCGCGCGCGATCAGCAGCCGGCGCGCGGGGCCGAACGCGTCGGCGAGTGCGGTGACGGTTTCGGTGATCCGGTGCGGCGCTTCGTAGAACACCAGCGCGTACGGGTGCGACGCCAGCGCCTGCAGCGCGGTCGCGCGCTGCTTCGCCTTCGGCGGCAGGAAGCCCGCGAACGTGAACGCGCCGGCCCAGTCGCCGGCCACGCTCAGCGCGGTCACGGCCGCGCTCGGGCCCGGCAGCGGAACCACCGTGAAGCCGGCGGCACGCACGGCGTCGACGAGCCGTGCGCCGGGGTCCGAGATGCCGGGCGTGCCGGCGTCCGACACGTAGGCCACGCGTTCGCCTCCGCGCAGCAGTTCGATCACGCGCTGCGCGGCTTCGCGTTCGTTGTGCTCGTGCACGGCGACGAGCGGTTTCGAGATCCCGTAGCGGGCGAGCAGCTGGCCCGTGTTGCGGGTGTCTTCGGCCGCGATGCGGTCGGCGAGGCCGAGCACGTGCAGCGCGCGCAGCGTGATGTCGGCCGTATTGCCGATCGGCGTGGCGACCACGTAGAGCGCGGCGTCCGGGTAGTGCTGCGTATGCGCGAGTTCGAGGAGGGCAGTCATGGCAGGCAATGCACGCAATCGCGGCACGAACGGAACAAGGACGGCATTGTGCCACGCGGCGCCGGCCCGGCCGGATGGCGCGCGCGGCCGGCTGCGTTCGGGCGACAACTTTTCGGGCGCGGCGCGATCCAAACCGGTCGGCGCGGCGTTCGAGCAGCGCGCGCGGCAGTTTCTCGAGCGCCGTGGCCTCGGGTTCGTCGCCGCGAACGTGACGATGCGCGGCGGCGAGCTCGATCTCGTGATGCGCGAGCCCGACGGCATGCTCGTCTTCGTCGAGGTGCGCGCACGGCGCAGCACCCGGCATGGCGGCGCGGCCGCGAGCGTCGGCTGGCGCAAGCGGCGCCGTCTGGTCGCGGCCGCGTTGCAGTTCTGGGCGCGACACGGCGCCGGCGCCGCGTGCCGTTTCGACGTCGTCGCGTTCGAGGCCGGGCGGCTTGCGTGGCTGCGTGACGCATTTCGTACCGACGATGCGTAGCCGCGAGCTGTGACGAGATGTAAAGAGTTCTTGCCGGACCCCCGGAGAGGGCGCCGGAGTACGGTAAACTCGCCGCACCCACGATGTCGCGCGAGTTGTGCCGCGCGCCCAGTTCACCAGGAATCGATGTCAGTCGAACGTATTCAGCAACAATTCCGCGACAGCGCCGCGCTTCATGCCGAAGCGGCCGACGCGCTGTCGCTGCCGATCGCAGCCGCGGTCGATGCGATGTTCGCCGCACTGGCGAACGGCAACAAGATCATCGCGTGCGGTGACGGCCCATCGGCCGCCGCCGCGCAGTATCTCGCCGCGTCGCTGGTCGGCGGTTTCGAGCGCGAGCGTCCGGGCCTGCCCGCGATCGCGCTGGCCACCGACGCGTCGCAGGCCGGCCTCGCGGGCGCGGCAGCCGTCGAGCAGTTGTTCGCGCAGCAGGTGCGCGTGCTGGGCCAGACGGGCGACATCCTGCTGGTGCTCGACGCGGGCGGCGCGTCGCCGCGCGTGCTCGCCGCGATCGACGAGGCGCACGAGCGCGAGATGACCGTCGTCGCCTTGACGGGCGGCAGCGACCACACGGTCGCGGCCGCGCTGTCCGACACCGATATTCCGATCAGCGTGCCCGCCGTTCGCGCGGCGCGTATCCACGAAGTCCATCTGCTGACCATCCACTGCCTGTGCGACGGCATCGACGCGATGCTGCTGGGTGAGGATTGAACGAAGGAGAGCCGTCGATGAATCAAAGCCGCGTCAAACAGACGCTCGTCAGAACCACGCTGCTCGCCGCGCTGACGGCGGGCCTCGCCGTGTCGCTGCAGGGTTGTGTGCTCGGGGTCGTGGGCGCAGCGGCCGGCGGCGGCGCGCTGATCGCGACCGATCGCCGTACGCTCGGCGCGCAGACCGAGGATCGCGAGATCCAGGTCAAGTCGCTCACGCAGATCAACAACGGGCTGCCGGACCAGTCGCACGTGAACGTGACGGTGTTCAATCGTCGCGTGCTGCTGACGGGTGAAGTGCCGAACGATGCGTCGAAGCAGCGCGCCGAGGAAATCGTGCGCGGCATCAACAACGTGAACGGCATCGTCAACGAGCTGTCGGTCGAGCCGGCGTCGTCGCTGTCGTCGCGTGCGAACGATTCGTACCTCGAAGGGCGCGTGAAGTCGGAGCTGATCGCGACGAAGGGCATCTCGGCGAACTACTACAAGGTCGTCAGCGAACGCGGCAATCTTTATCTGATGGGCCTCGTGACGGTGGATGAAGGCAATCGCGGTGCGGAAGCCGCGAGCCAGGTGCCGGGCGTCGAGAAGGTCGTGAAGGTGTTCCAGTACGTGAAGCCGCAGGACGCGCAGGCGCTGCAGGACGCGTCGCCCGCGAGCGGCGCATCCGCCGCGCAGGCGGCCGCCGCACCGTCGGACAGCGCGACGGTCGGCGCGGTGCCTGACGCGTCGGTGCAGTCCGCGCCGCTGCAGCCGCCCGCGCCGATCTCGAATTCGTCGAACGTGCATCCGGGCAATCCGAAGGCGAAGGCGCAATGACGGGCATGCAGACGAAGCAGATGAAACGATGGACGGTGCGGGGCGCCGCGGCTGCGGCGCTCGTGGCCGGCACGCTGGGTGTCGCGCACGCGGACGTCGGCGACGGCCTGAAGGTGGCCCGCAGCAACGCGTGCATGGGCTGCCACGCGGTCGACCGCAAGCTCGTCGGCCCGTCGTTCAAGGATATCGCCGCGCGCTACAAGTCGGATCCGCAGGCCGTCGCGAAGCTGTCGAAGAAGGTGAAGGACGGCGGCTCGGGTGTCTGGGGCGCGATTCCGATGCCTGCGCATCCGCGCATGAGCGACGCCGACGTCCGTTCGGTGGTCGAATGGGTGCTGGCGGGGGCGCCGTCGAAGTGATGCGTGAGCTAGGGGGAACCCTATTGCCAGGCGTGGAAATGCGTGTGTATGATGGTCGACTGTTGGGGCGGTAGCTCAGCTGGGAGAGCGTCGCGTTCGCAATGCGAAGGTCGGGAGTTCGATCCTCCTCCGCTCCACCAACGGAATTCGAAGGGCTCGATCGCAAGATCGGGCCCTTTTGTTTTTTGCGGAATCTGTGACGACAGGCAGCGCCTGCACACTGCGCTCGGCACGGCACGGCGCGACGATCGACGGTGACTACGTCACCAGCCCCTGCACAAACCTGAACGTCGGCACCGACAGCGCGGCGAGCCCCACCGTGATGGCCGCGAGAACCGCCGTTCTCCTCCGCAGCAGCGCGCAGACGACGATCGACAGCGCGCAAAACGCGCCGGTCAGCAGGATCAGCCACCAGAGCGTCGTATAACCCGCACCGCCTTCGAAATTCGATACGTTCCGCGTGATCCGGGTCGCGACATAGCCGGCGACGGTCATGCTCGCGGGCAGACAGAGCACCGAATACAGCACGAAGACGATGACTTGCCGCGGTGTCGGATCGGATGACGTCATGGAGAGCGTTCTTTGCGGGTGGGCGACGGCGCCCGACCGTCCGCCGCGCGGACCGATCCGGGCAGCCGGCAGGATGCGGCCGTTTTCCGCGTTTGACAACCGCCTCCCGTCACCCCGCCCTAAACCCTCCCGAAACTCGGCCGCTTCGGATCGTACGTCCACCCCGGCACCAGATAGCGCATCGCGACCGCGTCATCGCGCGCCGTGCCGCCCACCTCTTTGTACAGCGCATGCGCGGCCTCGACCTGCGCCATGTCCAGCTCGATCCCGAGCCCCGGCCGTTCCGGCACGGCCACCTTGCCGCCGACGATCCTGAGCGGCTCGCGCGTAAGCCGCGCATCGCCTTCCTGCCAGATCCAGTGCGTATCGATCGCGGTGATCGTGCCGGGGGCGGCCGCCGCCGCATGCGTGAACATCGCGAGCGACACGTCGAAGTGGTTGTTCGAGTGCGAACCCCACGTGAGCCCCCAGTCGCGGCACAGCTGCGCGAGCCGCACCGAGCCCTGCATCGTCCAGAAATGCGGATCGGCGAGCGGGATGTCGACCGCCTGCAGCCGCACCGCATGATCCATCTGCCGCCAGTCGGTCGCGATCATGTTGGTCGCGGTCGGGATCCCCGTCGCGCGGCGGAATTCGGCCATCGTCTCGCGGCCCGAATAGCCGCCTTCCGGCCCGCACGGATCTTCCGCATACGCGAGCAGGTGGCCTTGCCCGCGGCACAGCGCGACGGCTTCGTCGAGCGACCACGCGCCGTTCGGGTCGAGCGTCGCACGCGCGTCGGGAAAGCGCGCCTTGATTGCCGCGATCGCTTCCATCTCGTCGGCGCCGGCCATCACGCCGCCCTTCAGCTTGAAATCGGCGAAACCGTAGCGCTCGACGGCGGCTTCGGCCTGCCGCGCGATCGCGGCCGGCGTCATCGCCGCTTCGTTGCGCAGCCGGAACCAGGCGTCCGACGCAGAGGCTTCGTCGCGATACGGCAGATCGGTGCGGCGCTGGTCGCCGATATAGAACAAATACGCGAGCATCGGCACCGCGTCGCGCTGCTGGCCTTCGCCGAGCAGCGCCGCGACCGGCACGTCGAGGTGCTGGCCGAGCAGATCGAGCAGCGCGGCCTCGATCGCGGTGATCACGTTGTCGAGCCGCAGGTTGATCTCGTGCGGCTGGCGCAGCACCGCGGCCTCGCCGGCCGAGGTCACTTCGTGGCGGATCGTGCGCCCGGCGCCCGCGCCCGACAGCCCCGCGCGCACCGCGTTGAGCGTTGCCTGATAGCGTCCGATCGACTGCCCGACCACGAGATCCGTCATGCGCTCGAGCGCCTGGCGGATGCCTTCGCCGCCCGGCACTTCGCCGACGCCCGTATGCCCGCTGCTGTCGTCGAGGATCACGAGGTTGCGCGTGAAGTACGGCGCGTGCGCGCCGCACAGGTTGAGCAGCATGCTGTCGCGGCCGGCGACGGGAATCACCTGCATGCGCGTGACGCGCGGGGTGCCGGCACGGCTGGGTTCGGACATCGGTTCGCTCCTGGTTCCGGTGGCGTGCGGGCCGCCGGACGCGCCGGCGCGGCCCGCGCCGTTCATTGAAGCTCGACGCGGCGGATCTCGCCGACGACGAACAGGTAGCAGATCACGGCGACGAGCGCATGCGCGACGACATACACGAGCGCGCCGTTGAACGAGCCGCTGCGGTCGACGATATAGCCGATCGCGATCGGCGTCGTGATGCTGGAAAGATTGCCGCACGTGTTGAGCAGCGCGCCGCTCAGGCCCGCGATCTGGCGCGGCGCGGTATCGGCGTTGACGGCCCAGCCGAGCGCGCCGAGCCCCTTGCCGAAGAACGACAGCGCCATGGACACCACGACGAGCACGTGCGAATCGGTGTAATTGCAGACGATCATCGACATCGACAGCAGCATGCCGATCACGATCGGCACCTTGCGCGCGACCGACAGCGACCGCCCCTGCTTGAGCAGCGCATCGGACACGACGCCGCCGAGAATCCCGCCGAGGAACCCGCATACGGCGGGGATCGACGCGACGAGTCCCGCGTTGAGGATCGACATCCCGCGCGCCTGCACGAGATAGACGGGGAACCACGTGATGAAGAAGTAGGTGAGCGCGTTGATGCAGTACTGCGCGACGTACACGCCGACCAGCATCCGGTTTCTCAGCAGCGCCTTCACGTGGCGCATCGACGGGCCGCCGTCGCGCGCGCCCGTCGCCTGGTCGATGTTGACGAGCGCACCGCCTTCGGCGAGGTAGTCGAGTTCCGCGCGGTTGATGTTCGGGTGGTCCTTCGGGTCGTACATCGTGCGGTTCCACACCAGCACGAACGCGAAGCCCAGCACGCCCATCACCGCGAACACCGACTGCCAGCCGAACGCGTGCACGAGCCAGCCCATCAGCGGCGCGAACACGACGGTCGCCGCATACTGCGCGGCGTTGAAGATCGCCGACGCGGTGCCGCGCTCGGGCGCCGGGAACCACGCGGACACGATCCGGCTGTTGGCGGGGAACGACGGCGCCTCGGCCGCGCCGACCAGGAAGCGCAGCCCGAACAGCAGCGCGAACGCGGCCGCACCGCCGAAGAAGCCGATCCCGCCTTGCAGCAGCGTGAACAGCGACCAGAAGAAGATGCTGAATGCGTAGACGATGCGCGAGCCGTAGCGGTCGAGCAGCCAGCCGCCCGGCAGTTGCGCGATCACGTACGACCAGCCGAACGCGGAAAAGATGAAGCCCATCTGCACGTGGCTCAAGTGCATCGAGCGGGCGAGCGCCGGGCCCGCGATCGCGATCGCGGCGCGATCCGCGTAATTGATCGTCGTGATCGCGAACAGGACGGCCAGCACCAGCCAGCGTACGCGGGTGCGCCGGGCCGTTGCCGACGCGGACGCCGGCAGCGCGTGAAGCGGATTCATGACTTGTCTCCTCCGAAGGGCGGAAGGTGCCGTCGTGCGGCAGGCGCGTCGGGTGCGCGCGTTGTGTGTGTAGATGCCGCCGGCGGGAGGCCGGGCACCGGACGCCGATGCAGGCGGAGCGTCCCGGCCCATTCTGTCATGTCGAAATTTGCGCTTTCATGCCAATTGCTGACTTGATCGATTCAGTATTTGAATCGATCGAACCGGTGCATGGTCATGCGCGCGCGTCGTCCGTGTCGCCGCCGGGGTGGCGCGCCACGTGCCGCGCGAGAAACGCGATGGCGGCACTGGGAGTATCGCCGCACTGCGCACGCGGCTCGCCGACCATGCCGCCGTGCAGTTCGCGCATGCGATCGAGGAGAAGCTGCCGCGGCGGGCGTCGTCGGCGTTCGAAGGGCATATATCGCTCGACTACGTGCCGGCGAGCGCGCGCGGCATCGTGGCGCCGGCGCACGCCGGTCGCCCGACAGAGTGGAATCCATCTGCAATATTTTTACCCGGATAATATTGACATCCAATTAATACCCGGATAAAAATAGCGTCATTCCGATTCCAGCCTGCGGGCGACCCCCATGACGACTTCCACGCTCCTTCCTTCGTACACGGCCTTCGACGGCCACCGGCGGCTCGCGTCGGGCCCGCTCGCGACGGTCGCGCTGGCGGTCCGGCAGGCGGCCGGCGACGCGATGCCCGGTTCGATTCTGGTCTTCGACGACGCGACGGGCCGCTCTATCGACCTCGACCTGCGCGGCACGGCGGACGACATTCGCGCGCGCTATGCGGTGCCGTCGGGCGATGCATCCGGCGGCGGCGGCGAGCCGGCAGGCGCGGGCGAACAGCGCGGCCGGGGCCGGCCGAAGCTCGGCGTCGTGTCGCGCGAGGTCACGCTGCTGCCGCGTCACTGGGAGTGGCTCGGCGCGCAGCCGGGCGGCGCGTCGGTCGCGCTGCGCAAGCTCGTCGAGGACGCGCGGCGCACGCATGCGGCGGCCGACCTGCACCGCGACGCTCAGGCCCGCGCCTACCACTTCATGTCGGCGATGGCAGGCGACCTGCCCGGTTTCGAGGAAGCCGCGCGGGCGCTGTATGCGAACGATCCGGCGCGGCTGGCCGAACAGGTTGCCGGCTGGCCGGCCGACGTGCGCGACCATGCGCTCGCACTGGCGCGCGGCGACCTGCCGCCGTCCGCCGAAGGCTGCTGACGGAGCGCCGACGCGATGACCGTATTCGACCTGAACCGCGGCGCGATCGCGCCGGTCGCCGACGAAGTCGACATCGTCGACCTGCGCGTGACGGGCGCCATTCCGCGCGAACTGGACGGCACGTTGCTGCGCAACGGCCCGAACCCGCCGGGCGGCCGCTTCGAAGGCAACGACATGCTGTCGTGGTGGCCGGAGGCCGCGATGCTGCATGCGATCGCGTTCGACGACGGCCGCGCGGCCGGCTACCGGAACCGCTGGGCGCGCACGCAGCGCTGGGCCGCCGTGCACGCACCCGGGCAAGTGCCGCATCTGCCCGACACCAATCCGAACGTGAACGTGTTGCAGCATGCGGGCGAATTGCTCGCGCTGGCCGAGGGCGGCGCGCCGCTCGCGATCGCCGCCGCGCTCGATTCGTTCGGCATGCCGACGCGGCACGCGGGCTTCGACGGCGGGATGACCGCGCATCCGAAAGTCGATCCGGTGACCGGCGAGCTGATCATGTTCCGCGCGGACTGGCGTGCGCCGTGGCTGCGCTACGGCGTCGCGGATGCGCAAGGCGTGCCGCGCGTCGATCTCGAGATCGAGCTGAACGCGCCGTCGATGATGCACGACTTCGCGATCACCGAAACCCGCAGCCTGCTGCTCGACCTGAACGTCGGCTACGACTTCTCGCTGCTGAAGCAGGGCCACCGGATGCCGCTGCGCTGGCACGACGACCGGCCCGCGCGCATCGGCGTGATCGCGCGCCACGGCGGCGCCGTGCGCTGGTTCGACGTCGAGCCGTGCTTCATCCAGCACGTCGTGAACGCGTACGACTGCGACGCGTCGTGCATCGTGCTCGACGCGGTGCGCTATCCGTCGTTCCTGCGGCTCGACGCGCGCACGGGCCGCTTCGCCGACAACCCGGTCGGCGAGCCGTGGCGCTACGTGATCGATATGGCGAACGGGCTGATCGACGAAGGGCCGCTCGCCGACGGCGGCATCGAGTTGCCGCGCATCAACGAAAGCCGGACCGGGCGCAGCTACCGCTACCTGTATGCGGCCGAGCAGCCGAACCCCGCGGAAATGCGCGGCGTGATGCGTTTCGATCACGTGCGCGGCACGACGATGCACTACGCGGTGCCGGCCGGCGACCAGAACGGCGAGCCGGTGTTCGTGCCGCGTCCGGGCGGCACCGACGAGGACGACGGCTGGCTGCTGGTGATGGTCTACCGCGCGGCGACGGATTCGACCGACGTCGTGATCCTCGATGCGCGCGCGATCGACGCGGGGCCGGTCGCGACCGTGCATCTGCCGCGCCGCGTGCCGGCCGGGTTCCACGGCGCGTGGGTGCCGCGCGAGCGCTGAGCGGCGGCGGCGCGCGTCACTGCGCGCGCAGCGCGTCGACGATCTTCAGCCGCGCGGCGCGCATCGCCGGCAGGAATCCGCCGACGAGCCCCATCACGAGCGAGAACACGAGCGTCTTCACGACGATCGCGGGCGTCAGCAGGAAGCGGAACGACAGGTCCGAGAAGGTCTGGAAGTTGGTCGTCGAGAACGACGCGAACTGCATCAGCGACGCACACGCGAGCCCCATCACGCCGCCGACGAAGCCGAGCAGCAGCGCCTCCAGCAGGAACGCGGCGAGCACGTTGGTGCGCTTGAAGCCGAGCGCGCGCAGCGTGCCGATCTCGGCCACGCGGTTCGCGACCGACGCATACATCGTGATCATCGCGCCGATCATCGCGGCGATCGAGAAGATCGTCGACAGCGTGATGCCGAGGATGTTGATGAACGTCGACAGCGCCTTCGACTGGTCGCCGTAGAAGGTCTGTTCGCGCTTCGCCTCGTCGGTCAGCCGCGGGTCGACGTCGATGTCGGCCTTGAAGCGCGCGAAGCCGTCGGCGCTCGGGATGCGCAGCACCATCGACGAATAGCTGGTGCGCCGGAACGACTGCATCAACTGGTCGACGTCGCCCCAGATCTCCGAGTCGAAGCCGCTGCCGCCCGCATCGAAGATGCCGACGATGGTCCAGTCGCGCTGCGCGAAATGCAGGCTGTCGCCGAGCTGCGTGCCGCTGAAGCCTTTCGCGATCGCGCTGCCGACGACGATCTCCGACGAGCCGGGCGCGAACGGGCGGCCGGCGACGAGCTTCACGTGCGGCCGCAGCGCGAGGCCGGCCGGCGACACGCCGCGGATCACGACGTTCGACGGCTTGCCGGTCGACGTCTTGACGAGCGAGATCAGCACGACGGCTTCCTTCGACACGAGCGGCCGGCCGTCGGGGCCGAGCGCGACGGCCGGGTGCATCTCGAGCGCGTTGGCCTGCTGATGGTCGATCGAACTCTGGATCTCGGTCTCGGCGCCCTTGCGGATCACCACCGCGTTGTCCGGTTCGCCGGTCGACACGAGCGTTTTCGTGAGCCCCGCGTCGAGCATCTGCACCGTCGCGAACACGAAGATCACGAGCGCCATCCCGCCCGCGGTGAGCGCGGTGGTGAGGCGCCGGGTCCACAGGTTGCGCGCGATGTAGGTGAGCGGGATCGCCATGCGCGTCTCTAACCGATCGCCCGCAGGCCTTCGACGACGCGCACGCGCGCCGCCTGCCACGCCGGCACGAGCGCGGCCGCGAGGCCGACCGCGACCGAGCACGCGGCCTGCAGCACGACCGTCTCGGTCGATACCTTGAACACCGGGAAGATGCCGCCGGCTGCCTGCTTGAACACGCTTGCGGCGGGCGGCGTCGCGAGGATGCCGAGCCCGCCGCCGGCCACCGCGATCACGACCGATTCGCCGAACACGATCAGCGCGAGGAACCCGGGGCCGAAGCCGAGCGCCTTCAGCGTCGCGTATTCGGCCGTGCGCTCGCGCGCGCTCATCGCCATCGCGTTGGCCATCACGGCCATGATGATCAGGATCACCACGTACGACACGAGGCGGATCGCCGCGATGATCTGGTTCGACATCGCGACGAAGCCGAGCTGGAACGCCTGTTCGGTCTCGGTCAGCGTTTCGGCGAGCGAGTTCTTGAACACCGCGTCGACGTTGCGGGCGATCGACGCGCCGTCATCGGGGTTCGCGACGCCGAGCACGAACACGCCGACCTGGTCGGCCTGCTTCGGCGTGCGCTTGCGCACCGTCTCGTTCAGGTATTCCCAGTGGAACACCAACTGGCGCGTGATCGTCGAATCGTCGCGGCCGTCGAGAATCCCGCGCACGACGAAATCCCACGTGCCCGGATAGATCGTGCCCTTCAGCGGGATCACGTCGCCGACCTTGAAGCCGAACTGCGTCGCGAGCTGGCGGCCCACGAGGCAGCCGCGGCGGTCGCGGGCGTAGTCGGCGCGCTGCTGCGCCGACAGGATGTATTCGGGATACAGGTCGAGATAGTTGTCCGACACCGCGAAGCTCGCGAAGAAATTCTTCGGGTCGCGATAGATGCCGCCGAACCAGTTCGAGCGGACCACGGCCGTCACGCCGTCGACGCCGCGGATGCGGTTCTCGTAGCTCACCGGCAGCGGAAACACCAGCGAGATCGCGTTGCGCGTGACGAGCCGGCCGCTGGACGCGGCCGCCGCGCCCGCGTACCACGCGTCGACCACCGTATGCAGCAGCCCGAACGCGAGCACGGCGATCGTGAGCCCCAACACGGTCAGGAGCGTGCGCAGCCGGTGCCGCAGCGCGTTGCGCGCGATCAACTTCAGCACGTACATCGCGCGCGCTCCCGCTGCCGCTGCCGGTCAGCCGGCGTGCCCATCGATCAGCTCCCCTTTTTCCAGATGGACGAGCGAGCGCGCGGCGCCGGCCGCGTGCGCGTCGTGCGTCACCATGATGATCGTCTTGCCGAGTTCGGCGTTCATCCGCTGCAGCATCGCGAGCACGTCGGTCGCCGACGCGCGGTCGAGGTCGCCGGTCGGCTCGTCGGCGACGATCAGCACGGGATCGGTGATCAGCGCGCGCGCGATCGCGACGCGCTGCTGCTGGCCGCCCGACAGCTCGGACGGGTAATGGCTCGTGCGATCGCCGAGATTCACCATGTCGAGCACGAGCTCGACGCGCTCGCGCCGCTCGCGGCGCGACAGGTGCGTGAGCATCAGCGGCAGCTCGACGTTCTCGAACGCGGTGAGCACGGGCATCAGGTTGTAGAACTGGAAGATGAAGCCGACGTTCGCGGCGCGCCATTCGGCCAGTTGCGCCTCGGCGAGTTGCGAGATGTCGAGGCCGCCGACGCGCAGCTCGCCGCTGTCGGGCCGGTCGATGCCGGCCACGAGGTTCAGCAGCGTGCTCTTGCCGGAGCCGGACGGCCCCATCAGCGCGACGAAGTCGCCTTCGCCGATGTCGAGCGTGATGTCGGTCAGCACGGGCACGATCTGGTTGCCGCGCCGGTACGACTTCGCGACGTGGCTGATCTCGACGAGGGGCGGCGGAGCGTCGTTCACGCGCGCTACTTCTTCGCGACGGTCACTTTCGCGCCGTCCTTGAGCTTCGCGCCCGGCGCGAGCACGACCGTGTCGCCGGGTTTCACGCCACGGATCGCCACCAGCTCGCCGATCCGCATGCCGCGCGTCACGGCCACCGCATGTACGGCATCGTCCTTCACGACGAACACGACCGGCCGGCCGTCGCGCTCGACCACGGCGCTCGCCTGCACGGCGGTCACGGGCTGCCGGTCCTGCGGCGACGCCGGCTTCGACAGGAACGCGATCTTCGCGCTCATGTCGGGCAGCACGCGCTCGTCGCGGTCGACGAAGCGCACCTTCACGAGCACGGTGGCCTTCGAGCGGTCGACGGTCGGCACGATCCGCGACACGCGGCCGGCGAAGCGCATGTCGGGCAGCGCGTCGAGCTGGATCTCGCACGGCTGCTCGGCGCGGATCTTCGCGATGTTCGATTCGGCGACGTCGGCCTCGACCTCGAGCGTCTCCATGTCGGCGATCGTCACGACCGCGCCCTTGCTGTCCGACGCGGACGAGAACGGCGTGATGTTGTCGCCGACGTTCGCGTGCTTGGCGAGCACGATGCCGTCGAACGGCGCGCGGATCACCGTCTGGTCGACCGCGACCTGCGCGGCTTGCGCGTTCGCTTCGGCGGACGTGATCGCTGCCTGATCGCTGGCGAGCGTCGCGCGCGCCTTGTTCACGCGGGCCGTGTCGGTGTCGAGCTGCGCGGCCGGCACGGCGCCGCGCGGCGCGAGCGCGGCGGTGCGGCGCAACGCGATCTCCGCATCCTTGAGTTCCGCCTGCGCGACGCCGAGGTTCGCGCGGGAGACCTGCACCTGCGCGCGCGCCTGGGCGAGCGACGCCCGCACGTCGCTGCTTTCGAGTCGCGCGATGATCTCGTCCTGCTTCACGCGCGTGCCCTCGAGCACACCGAGCCATTCGACGCGCCCCTGAGCCTTCGACGCGACCGCGGCCTTGCGCTGCGGCACGACGTAGCCGGTCGCATTGAGCTGCGTGTCGTTCTGGTACGGGTAGGCGGACGTGACGGAGGTGGTGTCGACGGTCGGCCGACCGGTGAGGGCGAGGCCGGCGACGATCGCGATGACGATCAGCGCGGCGGCGACCGCATAGCGGGCCCACCGGCGCCGGCGCGGCACCGGTGCGATCGGACGCCGGTCGATTTTCAGTTTATCCAGATTGTGATCGGGCAATTTGAGCGCCTCGAGACGGCGGCGGTCGTGCGACCGGCGCGATCCGGTTTCCGGGGGAAAGGGACGGATGGACGCCAGTATAAGCGTCGCCCCGGTGCCGCGCGAGCCGGTTTGCGGCGCCGCCTCGGCGGCCGGCTGGCCGGTCGCCGGCGCCGGGTAAAGCACCCGCCCCCGGGGAAACCCGAGGACGCAAGCAACGTGTCAACTTGCCGCGAACGCGATGCGTTATGGAACCAGTGCGTCAGGTTTTGTCGCGACGGAACGGCGCAAGCCGGCCTCGCGGCCTGGGGCTCCGGTGCGAATGCCTCGCATCTTTGATTACCGGTACGTTTGATTTTTTCTCCGCTAAAGGAAGAACAATGAAGAAGACGCTCGCTTCGATCATCGCCGCAGCATTCGCTCTCGCATCGGTTTCGGCATTCGCCCAGGAGGCGGCGTCGGCGCCGGCAGGCGCGATGGCTCCCGCTTCCGCGCCGATGAAGAAGGATCACAGCAAGCCGAAGCACCAGCTGAAGCACCACGGTTCGAAGAAGGGCCAGGCGAAGGCTTCGGCCGCTTCGGCCGCCGGCACGAACGACGCAGGCACGCAGAACTAAGCGGTTCGCCGCCACGGCCGGCGTTGCCGGTCATCGGTCGGCCAACCCCGCATGCTCCGGCATGCGGGGTTTTGTTTTTTCAGGCGTCGGATTTGCCCGGTTCGTCGAGCCGGGCGGGCGGCGGCATGCGCATCGCGTCCACCACCGCGCGCATGCGCCGCCAGTGCGAGCCTTCCCAGAACACGCGCCGGCACACGTCGCATGCGGCGAAGCGCCGGTGCCGCTGCCGGACGCCGGCCGGCACGCGCGGCGCGGCGGCTGCCGCATCGAGCGGATGCAGCGGCGCGTTGCAGCGCAGGCACAGCCGGAACGGCCGCATGTGCGGCGCGAGATCGAGCCGCTCGAACAGTTCGCGCAACTGGTCGGCCGGCTGCAGCGCATGGAGATAGCAGCCGCGCACCACCGCGCGCCGCTTGAGCAGCTCGCGGTCGCGCGTCAGCACGATCCGGTTCTCCCGTTCGGCAAGCGCCGCGAGTTCGTCGTCGCGGTAGTGATTGTCGTAGCAGGTGTCGAAGCCGGCGAGGCGCAGCAGTTGCGCGAGGCCGCCGAGATGCGCGTCGGCGACGAAGCGCCATGACGCCGGTTGCAGCGCGGGTGCGCCGTCGGCCGCCGGCCGTGCGCGCTCGGGAAAAACGTCGACGCGGTCGCCGTCGTGGAGCGGCCGGTCGAGCGCGGCCGGCGCGTCGTTCACGCACAGCCGGCCGATTTCGGTATGCGGGACGCCGAGCGCCTCGATCGCATGCTTGACCGTCGCATCGCGGGCGCACGCGTGCGCGAACGCCCGGTCGCGCTGCGGGCGCGCGAGAAAGGCGTTCAGTTCGCCGTGAAAGCGGAAGGTCGCGGTCGCCATCCGTGCAGTATCGCACCGCGCCCGGCCGGCGGCAGGCGCTGCAGAGCGCCGGCATCTGTGTTTAACTCGCGGCTTCACGGAGCGAAGGAGCGGGCAATGGATCTCGGGTTTATCGGGCTGGGCGAAATGGGGCAGGCGATCGCGACGAACCTGCTGAAGGCGGGCCACACGGTGCGGGTCTGGAACCGGTCGCGCGAGCGGGCCGAGCCGCTGGCGGCATTCGGCGCGCGGATCGTCGACACGCCGGCCGACGCGTTTCGCGGCGACGCCGTGTTCTCGATGCTCGGCGACGATACGGCCGCGCGCGCGGTATTCGACGACGCGCTGCTGGCCCAGGCGCCGCGCGGGCTGATCCACGTGAACATGGCGACGGTGTCGGTCGCGCTCGCCGAATCGCTCGCGCACGCGCATGCGTCGCGCGGCATCGACTATGTCGCCGCGCCGGTGATGGGGCGACCCGACGTCGCGGCCGCCGCGCGCCTGACGATCATGGCGGGCGGCCCGGCCGAGGCGATCGACCGCGTGCAGCCGCTGTTCGACGCGATCGGCCAGAAGACCTGGCGCTTCGGCTCGCTGCCGCAGCACGCGAACGTCGCGAAGATCGCCGCGAATTTCACGCTCGCGTCGGCGATCGAGACGCTCGGCGAGGCGTCCGCGCTGCTGGGCGCACACGGCGTCGCGATGCGCGATTTCCTCGACGTGATCACCAGCAGCGTGTTTCCGGGGCCCGTCTACGAAGGCTACGGCGCGATGATCGCGGAGCGGCGCTACGAGCCCGCGCGTTTCAAGGCTCGGCTCGGGCTGAAGGACGTCCGGCTCGCGCTGGAGGCCGGCGACGCGACGTCGGTGCCGCTGCCGGTGGCGAGCGTCGTGCGCGACAGCCTGCTCGACGTGCTCGCGCACGGCGGCGGCGACCAGGATTTCGCGGTGCTCGGCGAGGCCGCGCTGCGCCGCGCCGGCCGCTGACACGCGACAGAAGCACCGTGCGCACGGCATAATCGGCAGTCCGTTTTCCCTACATTTATTTCAGGCAGAGGCAGTCATGAACTTGCATACGTGGTGGCTTTTCGTGGCGACGGTGTTCGTCGTGTCGGCGATTCCGGGCCCGAACATGCTGCTCGTGATGACGCACGGCGCGCGACACGGGCTGCGGCGCTCGTCCGCGACGATGGCCGGCTGCCTGAGCGCGCTGGTGCTGATGCTCGCGGTATCCGCGGCGGGGCTCGGCGCGGTGCTCGAGGCATGGCCGGCGATGTTCAATGCGTTGCGCTTCGCGGGCGCGGCCTACCTGATTTATCTCGGCGTGAAGGCGTGGCGCGCACGCGTGGACGACACGTCGGCGGCCGACGTCGATGCCGTGTCGCAAGCGGCGTCGGCATCGCGCATGGCGCTGTTCCGCAATGGCTTCCTGGTCGCGGGCAGCAATCCGAAGGCGATCCTGTTCGCGGCCGCGCTGCTGCCGCAGTTCATCAACGCGGCCGAGCCTACGCTGCCGCAGTTCGGCATCCTGGTCGTCACGTTCGCGGTGATCGAGGTGAGCTGGTATCTCGTCTACGCGGCGTTCGGCACGCGCATCGGCGCCACGCTGAAGAGCCAGAGCGTCGCGAAGGTGTTCAACCGGCTGACAGGCGGGCTGTTCGTCGGCTTCGGCGCGATGATGGCGCTGGTTCGTCACTGATTCCCGGCCGACACCGGCGTACCGAACGCCCCGTCCCTCGCAAGAGGGCGGGGCGTTCGGCTTTTGGGCGCCGCGTCGCTGCTGTGCGCTTATGCCCGCTTACGCCCCCGGGGATCCAGCGCCGCCGCGCCGGCTCCGCGTCCAGCCGCCAGCCCGAACACGGCCGCCGCGCCGGCGAACGCGAACCCGACACCGCACACCGCGCTCCATCCGCCCCACGCCCATGCGCTGCCCGCGAGCACCGCGCCGAGCGCGCCGCCGACGAAGAACAGCCCGACGAACAGCCCGTTCAGGCGTCCGCGCGCGGCCGGGTTCAGCAGATTGATCTCGCGGCGGCCGATCGTCTGGTCGACGATGACGCCCGCATCGAGCAGCGCCGCGCCGCCGGCCAGCAGCGCGAGCGCGAGGCCGCGATGCGCATGCGCGTCGAAGCCGAACCAGCCGGCGCCGGCGATCCCGAGCACGGCGAGCGCCGCGAGCATCGTGCCGTGCGCGAGCCGCTTCGCGGCCGGGCCGTGGCCGCGGTCGCCCGCGCGGCCGGCGAGCGGCGTGACGATCGCGCCGCTGGCGCCGGCGAACGCGAACAGCGCGATCCCGTGCAGGTCGAGCGCGAACGGCGGCTGCGCGAGCCGCAGCCCGACGGCGGTCCAGAACGCGCTGAACGCGGCCATCGCGAGCGCGGCCGACAGCGCATGCCGGCGTAGCACCGGCTCGTCGGCGAGCAGGCGTCCCATCGACGCGAGCAACGCGCGGTAGCCGGCCGTGATCGACGGCGTACGCACCGGCAGGCGCAGCGCGAGCACGACGGCGATCGCCGCGTTCGCGAGCGCGGCCAGCAGATAGAATGCGCGCCAGCCGGCCGACCCCGCGATCAGGCTCGCGAGCGGCCGCGACAGCAGGATCCCGAGCATCAGCCCGCTCATCACGTTGCCGACCGCGCGGCCGCGTTGCGCTTCGGGCGCCATCGACGCGGCCATCGGCACGAGCATCTGGATCACGCTCGACGCGGCGCCGGCCGCGAGCGTCGCGAGCAGGAACACGGTGCCCGAGCGCGTGAAGGCGGGCAGCGCGAGCGCCGCCGCGCAGACGGCGAGCGTCGCGACGATCAGGCGACGGTTCTCGAGCAGGTCGACCAGCGGCACGAGCAACGCGAGCCCGGCTGCGTAGCCAAGCTGCGGCAGCATCGCGACGAGGCCGGTGAGACCGGGCGGCAGATGCAGATCCGCGCTGATCGGGCCGGTCAACGGTTGCGCGGCGAACAGATCCATCACGATCACGCCGACCATCGCGGCGAAGAACAGCGTCATGCCCGTGCTCAACGCGGGCGGCGCCGCGACGGACGGGGAAACGGGGGCGGAGCAACGATTGGCAGGGCAGTTCATCGGAAGCCTGGCGCGGAGGTCGAAGGAATTCCCATCGTAGGTGCCCGATGTTTATGCGACAATTGAAATATGTCTAATATGATTATGCGAGTTTGTTTTGAATACGCGTGATCTCCTGGCGTTCGTCGCGGTCGTCGACAGCGGGTCGATGGTCGCCGCGGCCGCGAAGCTCCACCTGACGCAGCCGGGCCTGACGCGGCGCGTGCAGAACCTCGAAACGCTGCTCGGCGTGCCGCTCCTCGAACGGCAGAGCAAGCCGCTGAAGCCGACCGCGGCCGGGCGCGACGTCTACGCGCTCGCGCGCAACGTCCTCGGCGCGGTCGACGAGCTGATGGCGGCGGGCGCGCCGGACAGCGAGCCGTCGGGCGAGCTGCGCATCGGCGTGCCGCCGTTTCTGTCCGAGCTCGCGCTGGAGCGGCCGATCGACCGGCTGCGCGACGCGTTCCCGCGCCTCACGCTGCGCGTGACGGCCGGCTGGTCGCCGGCGCTGATGCAGGGCATGGAGCGCGGCGCGCTCGACGTCGCAGCCGTGATGGTGCCGGCGAGCGCCGTGCTACCGGACACGTTGACGGCGACGCTGCTCGCCACGCAGCCGACGGTGCTCGTCGCCGCGCGCGATTTCCCGCTGCCGGACGGTCCGCTGTCGCTCGACACGCTGTCGGGTTTTCCGTGGGTGCTGAGCCAGGACGGCTGCGGGATGCGTTCGGCGCTGAGCCGAGCGCTCGGCGCGGCCGGGCTGCCGTTCGACGTCGCGGTCGAGGCATTCGGCTCGGAGCTGCAGTTGTCGCTCGTCGCGCGCGGCGCCGGCATCGGGATCGCGCCGCCGAACGCGCTGGCGCGCAGCGCGCATCGCGATGCGCTGAGGATCGTGGAAACGGTGGGGCTGGAAACGCGGATCAACGTATGGATCGTGCACGGCACGCTGCCGGGCCGGCTGGTGCGGCCGGTCGCGCTGCTGCGCGACGCGCTGGGCGAGGTGCTCGAACGGGAGAATGGAAAGGGGTCAGGTGCCGTAACAACGAACTAGAGGCCGCATTCGAGGGAAAGTCCTTATTTTCTCTACGGAAATGTTGCATTGCGGAAACCGATTCGCTATAGTTGCACCTGTCTCCTCCATGTCTCCTCTGATATGGATTCAGCCCGCCACTTAGGCGGGCTTTTTTTTGCCTGCGATTTTGTCGCGGCGCTCCATTTGCCGGCGGTCGCCGCGCTCAGAACTTGTACGTCATCCCGACGTAGCTGATGATCGGATCCGCCTTCAGGTCCGATTTCGACTCGGCGAGCACCGAGCCGTCGGCCGCCTTGATCGTCACCGTCGACGTCGTCTTCAGCGGGATGTAGGTCACCGACGCGACCAGCCCGAAGTGTTCCGTCAGGTTGTACTGCAGGCCCGCGTTGAACACCGGCTGCCACGACGACGACGCCTTCGCCTCCACCGAGGTCGTCCCCGGCTTGCCCGCGCCCGCCGCGAGGATCGCACCGAGGTTGTCCTGCGTCTGCTTGATGAAGTTCGTGTTGAGCTGCAGGTCGCTGAACCAGTTGTACGACACGCCGAGGCCGAGGAACGGCCGGAACTTCGCGGTGGCCTGCCCGAAGTAGTACTGCAGGATCACCGCCGGGCTCCACTGCCGCACGCTCTTCACGATCGGGTTGACCGATCCCAGCCCGATGTTCTGCGTGCCGAGCGCGCCGGCAGGGCCGGGCGGCTTGATCGTGCCCTGGCCCGATACCTTGAACACAGGCGGCACGCCCGCCACCGAGGTGACCGCGATGTGATCGGTCAGGAAGTGGCTGACCGTCAGGCCGACGGTGTCGGCGCCGTTCGTACGCAGCCCGGTGCCCGGCGACGTGAACGACGGCGGCAGCCGCAGCGGCGTGTTGATCGGCGTCGGCGCGACGTTGGTCGTCATCGGCGTGCTGCTCTGCTGCGGCATGATGTGGAACCAGCCCAGCGTGACGACGTTGCTGCCGGCGCTCTGCGCGTGCGCCGCGAGCGGCGCCGCGGCGGCGGCGCCGGCCGCCGCGCAGAGAAGGGTTTTCTTCATCACGGCTTCTCCCTCCGCTTACTGGACGAATGCGCCGATCGTGAAATACGGCGTCGATCCGGCGTTGTCGAGGAAACCGAACACGCCACCCGTGAAGATGAACTTGCCGGTCGGCGACGTGCTGCCCGAACCCGTGTGGATCGTCGTGACCGTGCCCGGCACCTTCTGCGTGTAGTCGAGGTCGAGCGCGGTCGCGAGCGACGCCTGCGACGGCTGGAACGGGTCCAGCAGCGTGGCCTGCTTGTCGATCAGCGCGGTGGTCCGGTAATCGAACTGGCTGTCGACGCCGATGTACTCCCCGTTCTGCGAGCCGGCCGCCACGGCCGTCTGCGGCGCGAGGATCGAGATGCTCGATTCGTCGTCGGCGGTCAGGCCCGGCACGCCGTTGCTGTCGGGCGTCGGGTTCGGGTTCGCGACCCCCGTGCGCACGAGGATCGGCACGAGCTGGTTGCGCAGCTTGCCGACGATCATGAAGCCCTTGCCCTGCGGCGTGGCCGACAGCGTCGGCTTCAGCTGGCTCGCGTAGTTGTTCGACTGGAACGCGCCGCTGCCGTCGGCCGACGGCACGAAGTTCGTGCCCTGCTGCGTGCACGCGCCGCCGGCGAACTGGCCGGTCGTGTCGCACTTGGTCCACGTGCCGTCCGCGTTGATCGTCACCTTCGCGTCGATCGATGCCGGCGCGAATTTCTGCGACGGCACTTCGCCGAAGCCGACATGGCTGTACGTGCCCGCGACCTTCGTGATGTCGGTCTCGATCGACGAGAAGCCGATGAACGGGTAGTACGGGAATTTCGTGTCGGGCACCGCGGCCTGGCCGAGCACGCCGTCGAACTGGATCTCCTTGCCGGGAATCGTGCCGCCCGCGACGCCGAAGCCGACGAAGATGCGCGCCGGACGCGACGCGTCGAGGCTCGCGCCGTTCAGGCGGAACGCGCACTGGTTCAGCTTGTTGGTCGGCAGCAGCGTTTCCTGCGTGAGCGTGCCGCTGTCGACGGTGCCCGCACGGGTCGGCGTGACCGTGCCGGTCTTTTGCGGCACCGCCGATTCGACATAGGTGACCTGCCAGGTCATCTTGGTCGTGTCGAGCTGGACCTTCGCGAGTTCGCCGCTGCCCGCGCCGCCCGTGAACACGGTGGTGTAGTCGAGCGACGCAGGGCAGAGCCGGTCCTCGACGAGCGGGGGCGGATTGTCGCTGCCGCCGCCGCATGCGGAAAGAAGGGGGGCGGCAAGGGCCGCCGCCAGAATGAGGTTGCGCTTCATGTTGCTCCTCCAGATTTGTCTTGTGCGGCGGCCAGCTCCCTGTCGGCCGCTTCTGTTGTGTGCTCGTCCTGCTTGCGCCGAGCCGAGCGCCTTCGTGCCTTCCCTGCGTCACGCGGCGGCGGGCCGGCCGCCGCGTCCTCGATCGCTACTTGCTGATCTGCGCGCCCACGCCGAAGTACGGGGTCGACGACGTCGTCGAATTCGCCGACGTCGCCGTGACGCCGCCGTTCACCGTGCCCTGTACGAGCGCCGCATACAGCCCGCCCGTCGCGATCACCACGCCCGACGCGGACGGGTAGCTCGCGCCGCTCGGCGGGGCGGTCTTCGCGTTCAGGAGGCCCGGCGTCGTCTGGCCGTAGTCGAGCGTGAAGCCGTCTTCCTCGGCCTGCGTGGACGGATTGATGAACGACGCGTTGCCGCCGCGGATCAGCGCGGCCGTGTACTTGAAGTTGGAGTCCGCGCCCGCGTAGCCGCCGTCGATCGCACCCGACGTGATCGCCGTCGCCGCGCCGAGCACCGCGATGCCCGATTCGTCGTCGACCTGCGCATCGAGGTGCAGCGGCGGCGTGCCGAGGTTCACGTTGCCCGTGCGCACGATCACCGGCACCGTCGCGCCGTTGATCTGGCCGATCACCATGTGCGCGGTCGCCGACTTGCCGCTCGGGCCGACGACCGGCAGTGATGTCTGCGGCAGCGTCTGCGGTGCCTTGGCGCTGTCGAAGTAGCCGCCCTTCGCGCTCGTCTTCCACGGATCGCCGGTCGTCTGGCAGCCGCCCGAACCGCTCGACGTGCACGCGCCGTTCGCGTCGAACGTCTCGCTCGAATTCGAGCCCTTCGTCGCGTAGTTGCCCGACGGCACGAGGTGATAGAGCAGCGCGTTGTACGTGCCCGGCAGCTTCGTGAGGTCGGTCGTCGTGTTCGCGAAGCCGAGGAACGGGTAGAAATCGAAGTGACGGTTCGGCACCTTGCCGACGTCCTTGGCCACCACGACCGGACCGACGGCGATCGTCAGTCCGTCGTACTGGATCGTCGCGCCGGGAATGCCGCCGCCCGCCACGCCCATGCCGACCAGCAGCATCGGCGGGTTCGCCTGGTTGAAGTCGGCGGCCGTCGAATAGGTCGAGCCGTCCGGCGCGGGGCCGGTGCCCGGCGTGAGGACGAACGCGCAGCGCGTCTGCTCGGCGGTCGGCAGCGTGCCGGTCGGCGGGTGGATGACCTTGCCGGTGATGGTCGTGCCGACGCGGCTCGGCGTGACGGTGCCCGTCTTCAGCGGAATCGGCGATTCGAGCCACTTGAGCGTGTACGTCATCGCGACCGCGTCGATGTTGACGCTGACGATCTCGCCGCTACCTGCGCCGCCGAGATACGTGCTCTTCACGATATCCGCGTCGGCCGGGCAGAGTGCGCCGTTGATGGGCTGCGAAGGCGGCGGCCCTTGCGTGCCGCAGCTCGAGCCGGAACATTGGGGCGCATTGATCGGCGCGGGCGCGCCGCCGGAGTCCCCCCCACCACATGCAACCAGGAAAGGGGCAATGGCAAAGGCCGTTGCCACCCCCTTCGATAAGGCGTGCGACATGCCGCTGTCTCCAATCGTTTAATTGTGCGAGCTAATGTCGCTGCCTGGATTTTTGCTGTCAATTGATGAACCCGTCTAAAAAAGGCGATTGAAACGGGATCGGCGATTTGAATCCTTGCCCGATAAGGCAATTGGTAAGAATTTAAACGCGAGACGGGCTGTCGAAAGCTGCCGCAGTGGGGGATCCGCGACGCCCGGCGCGTTCTCGCAGCGCCTTCTCGCGTATAACGGCAGCGTTTAAATCGACGGTATCCGGTTTATCCCTATTCGGGATTGACTGGATAAGGGAGGGGCGGGATTAATTCACTGGTAATCGCGCAATGGAAAGCTTGTAAATATTTGTAAATGAGCGATCCGGTGTTTTTGTATATTGCCTGATACGGGTAAATAAAAAGCCGGCCAGTGGCCGGCTTTGCATGGCATGCGATGCTGAATCAGCGTTTGAGGCCCGCATCCTCGGCCGCGCCGATGTTGAGGTTCATGCACTGGATCGCGGCGCCCGACGCGCCCTTGCCGAGGTTGTCGAGGCGCGCGACCGTGACGAAGCGCTCCGCGTTGCCGAACACGAACAGGTCGACACGGTTCGTGTCGTTGTTCGCCTGCACGTCGAAGAAGCCGCTATCGAGGTTCGCATCCGCGTCGAACGGTGCGACGCGCACGAACGCTTCGTCCGCGTAGTACTCGGCGAACACGCGCTGCACGTCTTGCGGCGTCGCGCGTTTCGCGAGCTGCTCGGGCGTGAAGTAGGTCGTCACCGCGAGGCCCTTCAGGAACGGGCCGACGATCGGCGTGAAGATCGGCGCGTTCGCGAGGCCGGTATGCGCGGCCATTTCCGGCAGGTGCTTGTGAGCAAGGCCCAGTGCGTACGGGCGCGGGCTCGCGAGCTTGCCGCCCGGCGCGGCGCTTTCGTACTCGGCGATCATCGACTTGCCGCCGCCGCTGTAGCCGGTGATCGAGTAGCTGTGCGCGGCGAACGTCGGCGCGACGATGCCCGCATCGACGAGCGGACGCATCGCGAGCACGAACGCCGATGCGTGGCAGCCCGGCACCGCGATGCGCTTCGACGTACGAATCTTCTCGCGCTGCGCGCGGGTCAGCTCGGGCAGGCCGTAGGCCCAGTCGGCGCTGGTGCGGAACGCGGTGCTCGCGTCGATCAGCGTGGTGTTCGGGTTCTCGACGAGCGATGCGGATTCGCGCGACGCGACATCAGGCAGGCACAGGAACGTGACGTCCGACGCGTTGATCAGCCGGCGGCGCTCGTCGACGTCCTTGCGCTTCGCTTCATCGATGCGCAGGATCTCGATGTCGCTGCGTGCCGACAGGTATTCGAAGATCTTGAGGCCGGTCGTGCCTTCCTGGCCGTCGACAAAAACTTTGGTGCTCATTTCGCTCTCACTGAATGAAACGGGAGCCGCGGCGCCCTGAAACCGCCATTTTAAGACGTCATCCGGCGGCACTGCACCGCGCGGGGCGAAAAAAGACGGCCGACGGGCCGTCTTGTGTCCCTTTGACGCGCCCGGCGCCGCGTGGCCGCGCGAACGGCTGCACGCGAGGTCGGGCGCCCGGGTGTGCTCAGCGACCGCCGGCCACCCAGCGCGCCGTCGCGTCGGCAACGCGCCGGCCGAACGCTTTCGCGGTGTCGAGGTCGCCGGGCAGCGGGCCCTCGTCGGGCGTCGCGTCCGCCGGCGACTGCGCGAGCAGGCCCGTGAAGCCGCCGACGTAGTTGATGTCGTTGCGCGTGGCCGCCTTCGAGTTGGCCGGCATCATGCCCGTGCCGACCCACACCATCCCATGTTGCATCGCCAGCGTGACGAAATACTGAATCGTCGAGAACTTGTCGCCGTTCATCGTCGCCGAGTTCGTGAAGCCCGCGGCGATCTTGTCCTTCCATTTCTGCGTAAACCACGGTTTCGACGTGGCGTCGGCGAACTGCTTGAACTGCGCGGACGGGCCGCCCATGTAGGTCGGCGCGCCGAACACGATCGCGTCCGCCGCGTCGAGCGCGGCCCAGCCCGCGTCGTCGAGCTCGCCGACGGCGATGAGGCGTGCGGTGGCGCCGGCATCCTGCGCGCCCGCGTGCACGGCCTCGGCCAGCTTCTGCGTGTGACCGTAGCCGCTGTGATAGACGATGACGATGTTCGACATGAAGCGTTCTCCGGAAAGGAATGGGAACGGCGAACCGCAGGCTCGCCGCGTCACGCGCCGCACTCGGGCGGCGCGACGGATGGGCGGCGGGTGCCGCGACCGGTGCCGCCGAGTCTAGCAAGCCGAAATGACGGGAAAAAGCACGCGGGCCGCGCTCGGAAATTCGCGGGCGCGGGCAGGCAATCGCGAGCTGCAACGGGCGGCGGCGCGCGAGCGCTTACTGCCCGTAAGTGACCGTGAGTTGCGCGGTGCCGATCGCGAGCGTGCCGATCTCATGCTCGAACATCGGCGCCGGGCGGCCCTGCGAGATGCGCAGGTCGGTGCCTTTCAGCGCATAGACGGTGATCACGTAGCGATGCGGCTTGCCGGGAGGCGGGCACGGGCCGCCGTAGCCGTCGATCCCGAAATCGTTGCGCGCCTCGCTCGCGCCGATGCGGCGCAGGAAGCCGGATGCGCTCGCGTCGGCCGGCAGGCTCGTGACGGTCGCCGGAATGCCCGCGACGGCCCAGTGCCACCAGCCGTGCCCGGGCGCGTCGGGATCGAAGATCGTGATCGCATAGCCGCGTGTGCCGGGCGGCGGGTTGTGCCACGCGAGTTGCGGCGAGCGGTTCGCGCCCTTGCAGTCGCCGCGGTCGAACACGTTCGCGGCCCGCACGCGGGCGCCGGGCGTCAGGTCGTCGCTCGTCACGGTGAACGGGCCTTCCGCATGCGCGGGCAGCGCCGCGAAAACGGCGGCGCACAGGAGAACGGGGAGGAGGAACGGAGACGGGCGACCCGATGGCGCAGGCGGAGTGATCCGGCGATCCACACGCATATGGCGCTTCTCCCGTCACGTGGGCCGGGCCGAGGCTCCCGGCATTGTTGGCATTGTGTGTTGCCCGCGCCGCCGACGGCGGCGATGAATCAAGTCTAGCATTAGGGTTCGATGAGCGACGCACATCGGCGAGCGCGATTGCGATCGGTCAGGGCGCCGGTCGACGGACGAAAAAAAACCGCCTGCGATGAAGCAGGCGGCTTTCTCGGCCAGTGCGCCGGCATGCGCGCCGGCGTGGCGTCATTCCTTCGGGGCCGTCGCGCCGCCGTGCGCGGCCGACCACTCGGCCGGTGCATGCAGGAATTTCTCGACTTCGTCGAGCGTCTTCGTCTCGAAGTAGCCCGAGGCCTTCGCGACGCGCAGCACGTCCCACCACGTGGCGAGCGCGTGCAGGTCGACGTCGATGTCCTTCAGGACCGACACGCTTTCCTTGAAGATGTCGTAGTGGAACAGCACGAAGCAGTGGTTCACCGTCGCGCCCGCGGTGCGCAGCGCGTTGACGAAGTTGATCTTGCTGCGGCTGTCGGTCGTCAGGTCTTCCACCAGCAGCACGCGCGAGCCTTCCTCGAGATGGCCTTCGATCTGCGCGTTGCGGCCGAAACCCTTCGGCTTTTTGCGCACGTACTGCATCGGCACCATCATCCGGTCCGCGATCCAGGCCGCGAACGGGATGCCGGCCGTCTCGCCGCCCGCCACCGCGTCGATCTGCTCGAAGCCGATGTCGCGCGTGATCGTCGTTTCAGCCATTTCCATCAGCGCACGGCGCACGCGCGGATACGAGATCAGCTTGCGGCAGTCGATATAGACGGGGCTTGCCCAGCCGGACGTGAAGATGAACGGTTTTTCGGCATTGAAGTGCACCGCCTGCACTTCGAGCAGGATTTTGGCGGTCGTATCCGAGATCGACTGACGATCGTAGCCTGTCATGGGCATTCCTTGGGTGATGAGCGAGGATCGGGCGCGGGCCCGGTGGCGCAGCAAGGGAACCCGCCCGGGGGGCCGGGGCGCGATCGGCGAACCAATCGCATCGCTGCGCGCGTAGCCGGCTATTTTACCCGATTCAGGCCGGTTTTCGGCGGAATTCGCGCGGGTTCACGATGCCGCTCACCACCCGCGAAACAAACGGGGCGCGATCAGTTCGATGCTGATGCCGAGGATGCGGCGCTGCACCAACAGAGGTCATTTAGGGGGTGTACACTAGGCGACCCTTGGAAATCGTTCAGTACTTTGTACTTTCTTCTTGCCATCCGCCAAGGTTCGTTGGCGTGCCGATCCGGCGCGTCGCGGGCCGTCTCGCAGTCGACCATCCCCTCGATTCAAGCAGACGCGGCCGAAGGTGCTGTGTACTGAGTCGTCAATATTTCGCATGTCTCTCGCAGGTCAATCATGGACGAACAACTGAAGCAGGCCGCTCTCGCTTATCACCTGAATCCGAAACCCGGCAAGATTTCGGTCACCCCGACCAAGCCGCTGTCGAACCAGCTCGATCTGTCGCTCGCGTATTCGCCCGGCGTCGCCGCCGCGTGCGAGGCGATCCACGCCGATCCGCTCGACGCGCAGAAGTACACGTCGCGCGGCAACCTCGTCGGCGTCATCACGAACGGCACGGCCGTGCTCGGTCTGGGCAACATCGGCCCGCTCGCCGCGAAGCCGGTGATGGAAGGCAAGGGCTGCCTCTTCAAGAAATTCGCGGGCATCGACGTGTTCGATATCGAATTGTCGGAGTCCGACCCCGACAAGCTCGTCGAGGCGATCGCGATGCTCGAGCCGACGCTCGGCGGCATCAACCTCGAGGACATCAAGGCGCCGGAATGCTTCTACATCGAGCAGAAGCTGCGCGAGCGCATGAAGATCCCCGTCTTCCACGACGACCAGCACGGCACCGCGATCATCGCGTCGGCCGCGATCCTGAACGGCCTGAAGGTCGTCGGCAAGAAGCTCGCCGAAGTGAAGCTCGTATGCTCGGGCGCCGGCGCGGCGGCGATCGCGTGTCTGGATCTGCTGGTGAACCTCGGCCTCACGAAGTCGAACATCCTCGTCGCCGATTCGAAGGGCGTGATCTACGAAGGGCGCGGCAACCTCGATCCGTCGAAGCAGCGCTATGCGGCGAACACCGACGCGCGCACGCTCGCCGACGCGATCGTCGGCGCGGACGTGTTCCTCGGCTGCTCGAGCGCGGGCGTGCTGAAGCAGGACATGGTCAAGACGATGGGCGACCGCCCGCTGATCCTGGCGCTCGCGAATCCGGAACCGGAAATCCGCCCGGAAGACGCGAAGGCCGTGCGCCCGGACGCGATCGTCGCGACCGGCCGCTCGGACTACCCGAACCAAGTCAACAACGTCCTGTGCTTCCCGTTCATCTTCCGCGGCGCGCTCGACGTCGGCGCGACGACGATCACCGAAGAAATGAAGCTCGCGTGCGTGCGCGCGATCGCCGAGCTGGCCGAGGAAACCGACCAGAGCGAGGAAGTCGCGAAGGCGTATGAAGGCCATTCGCTCGAATTCGGGCCGGACTACCTGATTCCGAAGCCGTTCGACCCGCGCCTGATCATCAAGATCGCGCCGGCCGTCGCACAGGCCGCGATGGATTCGGGCGTCGCCACGCGCCCGATCCAGGACATGGACGCGTACCGCGAGCAGCTCGGCGCGACCGTCTACCGCACCGGCATGGTGATGCGCCCGGTGTTCGCGACCGCGAAGCAGAAGCAGGCCCGCATCGTGTTCGCCGAAGGTGAAGACGAGCGCGTGCTGCGTGCCGCGCAGTTCGTGCTGCTGGAAAAGATCGCGAAGCCGATCATCATCGGCCGTCCGTCGGTCGTCGACATGCGTCTCGCGAAGATCGGTTCGAAGCTGAAGGCCGGCACCGATTTCGAAATCGTCGATCCGGAAGACGATGCGCGCTACCACCGCTATTGGCAGGCGTATCAGGAGATCGGCGCGCGCGACGGCGTGACGCCGGAAGTCGCGAAGGCCGCGATGCGCAAGTTCAACACGCTGATCGGCGCGATGCTCGTGCACCTGGGCGATGCGGACGGGATGATCTGCGGGATGATCGACACGTTCCACAGCCACCTGAAGTTCATCGAGCAGGTGCTGGGCCGTGCGAAGGGCGCCGAGCACTTCGCCGCGATGAACCTGCTGATGCTGCCGGGCCGCAACCTGTTCGTGTGCGACACGTACGTGAACGAACTGCCGAGCGCCGACCAGCTCGCCGACATGACGATCCAGGCTGCGGCCGAGATCGAGCGCTTCGGCATCGCGCCGAAGGCCGCGCTGCTGTCGAACTCGAACTTCGGCAGCGCGCCGTCGGCGTCGTCGCGCCGGATGGCCGAGGCCCGCAAGCTGATCGTCGAACGCGCGCCGAACCTCGAAGTCGACGGCGAAATGCACGGCGACGCGGCGCTGTCGGAACTGATCCGCAAGCAGGCGTTCCCGGGCACGACGCTGTCGGGCGAAGCGAACCTGCTGATCATGCCGAACGTCGAAGCCGCGAACATCGCGTACAACCTGCTGAAGATGGTCGGCGGCGAAGGCGTGACGGTCGGCCCGTTCCTGCTCGGCGCGGCAAAGCCGGTCCACATCCTGACGCCGGCCGCGACCGTGCGCCGGATCATCAACATGACGGCCGTTGCCGCCGCGAACGTGAACACGAAGTAAGGCCACGCCCGCGTGTGCCGCGCGTCACGCGCGGCGCAATGAAAAACGCCACGGAACCCGCGTTCCGTGGCGTTTTTTTTGCGTGAACCGTAAATGAAGACAGCGGCGCGGGCGGGGCGCTCCGAACGCGAACGCCTCGCCCGCCGCGTACCGTTACGCGACCTGCTGATGCGACTGGCCGCCGGCCGGCGAACGCCACGTCCCCAGCAGCGTTTGCCATTTCTGGCGCACCGCGCGCAGGTTGTTCTCCTTCACGTGACCGTAGCCGCGAATGCCGTCCGGCAGCGCCGCGAGCTCGAGCGCGAGCGGGCGGTTGGCCGCGTTCAGCTTGGCCAGCACCTCGTCGATCAGCGCTTCGTACTCGCCGATCAGCGCGCGCTCGGTGCGGCGCTCCGCGGTGCGGCCGAACGGATCGAGCCCCGTGCCGCGCAGGAACTTCGCCTTCGCGAGCAGCCGGAACGCCGACATCATCCACGGGCCGTACGCCTTCTTCACGAGATGGCCGTGCGCATCCGTCTTCGCGAACAGCGGCGGCGCGAGGTGGAATTTCAGCTTCCAGTCGCCTTCGAACTGCGCGGTCAGGCGCGCGAGGAACGCGGGATCGGACTGCAGCCGCGCGACCTCGTATTCGTCCTTGTACGCCATCAGCTTGAACAGGTTGCGCGCGACCGCTTCGGTCAGCGGCTCCTGCACGGTGTCGCCGTCCGCCAGCGCACGCTCGCTGGCACGCACCTTGTCGACGAAGGCCGCATAACGCGACGCGTACGCGGCGTTCTGGTAAGCGGTGAGGAATTCCACGCGCTTCGCGATCAGCGCGTCGACCGCCTTCTTCGTATGCAGCGAGATCACCGTGGCGCCTTGCGCGGGGCGGGCGTCGCCGGCCGCGGCCTGCTTCACGCTCGCCAGGTCGTACGCGGCGCGGCGGCCCCAGTCGAACGCCGCGCGGTTCTTCTCGACCGATACCGCGTTCAGCTCGATCGCGCGTTCGAGCGACGCGAGCGTCAGCGGCAGCCAGCCTTTCTGCCATGCGTAGCCGAGCACGAACGGGTTCGTGTAGATCGCGTCGCCGAGCAGCGCGACCGCGAAGCGGTTCGCGTCGATGAAGTCGACCGCTTCCCCCGCCGCCGCGCGGATGTCGTTCTCGGCCGACACGCCGGGGAACGCCCAGTTCGGGTTCTTGATGAACTCGGCGGTCGGCGTCTGCGCACTGTTGACGACGACCCGCGTCGTGTCGTGCCGCATCCGCGACGTGCACTCGTCGCCGGCCGTGACGATCGCATCGCAGCCGATCACGAGATCGGCTTCGCCCATCGCGATCCGCGTGGCGTGGATGTCGGTCGGCGCGTGCGAGATCTGCACGTGGCTCATCACGGCGCCGCCTTTCTGCGCGAGGCCGGTGACGTCGAGCACGGTCACCCCCTTGTTTTCCAGGTGCGCGGCCATCCCGAGCAGCGCGCCGATCGTGACGACGCCCGTGCCGCCCACGCCGGTGACGAGCACGCCGTACGCGCGGTCGATGTCGGGCAGCGTCGGCTCGGGGATCGGCGGCAATGCGCTGCCGTCGACCGACACGGCCTTCGGCTTCTTCAACTGGCCGCCCTCGACCGTGACGAAGCTCGGGCAGAAGCCCTTCACGCACGAAAAGTCCTTGTTGCAGCTCGACTGGTTGATCTGGCGTTTCGTGCCGAATTCGGTTTCCAGCGGCTCGACCGACAGGCAGTTCGACTGCACCGAGCAGTCGCCGCAGCCTTCGCACACCGCTTCGTTGATCACGACGCGCTTGGCCGGGTCCGGATACGTGCCGCGTTTGCGACGGCGGCGCTTCTCGGTCGCGCAGGTCTGGTCGTAGATCAGGATCGTCGTGCCTTCGATCTCGCGCAGCTCGCGCTGCACGTCGTCGAGCTGGTCGCGGTGATGGATCGTCACGCCCGGTGCGAGCAGCGCCTTCTGGCTGTCGTACTTCTCCGGTTCGTCGGTGACGATCACGATCTTCTTCGCGCCTTCGGACGCGAGCTGGTGCGTGATCTGCGGCACCGTCAGCACGCCGTCGACCGGCTGGCCGCCCGTCATCGCCACCGCGTCGTTGTAGAGGATCTTGTAGGTGATGTTCGCCTTCGACGAGATCGCCGCGCGCACCGCGAGCAGGCCCGAATGGAAATACGTGCCGTCGCCGAGGTTCGCGAACACGTGCTTTTCGTCCGTGAACGGCGCCTGGCCGATCCACGGCACGCCTTCCCCGCCCATCTGGCTGAAAGTGCTCGTGCTGCGGTCCATCCACACGGTCATGTAGTGGCAGCCGATCCCGGCGATCGCGCGCGATCCTTCCGGCACGGTGGTCGACGTGTTGTGCGGGCAGCCCGAGCAGAACCACGGCTTGCGCTCGGTCTGCACGTGCGGCTTCGCGAGCGCCATTTCCTTCGCGTTGATCACCGCGAGCCGCGCGGCGATGCGCGCGCGCACGTCGGACGGCAATTCGAACTTCTCGAGCCGCGTCGCGATCGCCTTCGCGATGATCGCCGGCGACAGCTCGTAGTGCGCGGGCAGCAGCCAGTTGCCCATCGGCACCGACCATTCGCCGCCGGCGCCGTCCTTCTCGTCGAACTTGCCGAATACGCGCGGGCGCTGCGCATCGGGCCAGTTGTACAGCTCTTCCTTGATCGCGTATTCGAGGATCTGGCGCTTTTCCTCGACGACCAGGATTTCGTCGAGGCCGCGCGCGAACGCCTGCGCGCCCTGCGCTTCGAGCGGCCACACGCAGCCGACCTTGTAGAGCCGGATGCCGATCCGCGCGCAGGTTTCGTCGTCGAGACCGAGGTCGACCAGCGCCTGGCGCACGTCGAGGTACGCCTTGCCGCCGGTCATGATCCCGAAGCGCGCATGCGGCGAATCGATCTCGATCCGGTCGAGCTTGTTCGCACGGACGTAGGCGAGCGCCGCGTACCACTTGTAGTCGAGCAGCCGCGCTTCCTGCACGAGCGGCGGATCGGGCCAGCGGATGTTCAGCCCGCCTTCCGGCAGGATGAAATCGGTCGGCAGCACGATCTCGGTGCGATGCGGATCGATGTCGACCGATGCCGACGATTCGACCACGTCCGTCACGCACTTGAGCGCGACCCACAGGCCCGAGTAACGGCTCATCGCCCAGCCGTGCAGGCCGAAATCGAGATATTCCTGCACGTTGGACGGGAACAGCACCGGCAGCCCGCAGGCCTTGAAGATGTGCTCGGACTGGTGCGCGAGCGTCGACGATTTCGCCGCGTGGTCGTCGCCTGCCAGCACCAGCACGCCGCCGTGCCGCGACGAGCCGGCCGAGTTCGCGTGCTTGAAGACGTCGCCGGTGCGATCGACGCCCGGGCCCTTGCCGTACCACATGCCGAACACGCCGTCGTGCTTCGCCCCGGGGTACAGGTTCACCTGCTGGGAGCCCCACACGGCGGTGGCGGCGAGATCTTCGTTGAGGCCGGGCTGGAAGACGATCTGGTGGGCGGCCAGGTGCTGCTTGGCTTTCCAGAGCGACAGATCGAGGCCGCCGAGCGGCGAGCCGCGGTAGCCGGAGATGAAGCCGGCCGTATTGAGACCGGCGGCGCGGTCGCGTTCCTGCTGGAGCATCGGCAGGCGCACGAGGGCCTGGATGCCGCTCATGTACGCGCGGCCGCGTTCCAGCGTGTATTTGTCGTCAAGCGTGACGGACTTCAGCGCGGCTTCTAGCGACGCGCGTTGGCCTGCGTCTAGCGGGGCATTCATTAACTGTCTCCTCCACCCGGTCTGGGATCACCAAAACTTCGGTTGCGTCGGCATCTTTTGGATGCGTCTGCAGTGGCCGGCATGTTCGCCGGTTTTAAGGGATGGTAGCACTGGGGCAAACCCGCCGCCCATCGGCCGCAACGCGGGGGGAATGGCCGGCTGCGCGCCACGAAACAGGGCGAGACCATGCGTTACATCATGTAAAAGCATGTAAAGCCGTGTTGATCTGCGGGCAAATGCCGTTAATCTTGTCGGCCTGCCGGAGGTGCCCGGCCGCGTGGGTTCGTTCCGACGCAGTCGGGGAGGCGCCGGCAGTTTTACAGGAGGTGCAATGAACACACGTCATATCCAGAGTTTCCTGATCGTGTCCGCCGCGTTTTTCGCGATGACCGGCCCGGTGCGCGCGCAAGGTGCGAGCGCACTGGCGGCAGCCGGCGCGCAGATGCGTCAGATCGTGCCGGCCCCGGACGCCGCGGCACAGCCGTCGGCCGAGCGCGCCGCCGTATCGAAGGCGAACGTGCGTTGACGCGATCGCGCGGCCTCGCAGGCTGCGCCGGAATACAAAAAGGGCGGGAATCAGAGGATTCCCGCCCTTTTTTGTGCCGCCGGATCGCGCGGCCACCCCGATTGCCCGGGGCTACCGCCGCGCGGCGCAAGCGTCAGGCCTTGTCCTGCACGACACCGCGGCGAATCTGGTCGAGCTCGATCGATTCGAACAGCGCCTTGAAGTTGCCTTCGCCGAAGCCCTGGTTGCCCTTGCGCTGGATGATTTCGAAGAAGATCGGCCCGATCTGGTTTTCGGTGAAGATCTGCAGCAGCAGGTCGTCGCGCGCGCCGTCGATCAGGATCTTGCGCTTCTTCAGCTCGTCCAGCGATTCACCGTGGTTCGGCACGCGGCGATCGACCAGCTCGTAATACGTGTCGATCGTGTCGAGCAGCTTCACTTCCTTGCTGCGCAGCCCGTCGACCGCCTGGTAGATGTCGCTCGCGCCGAGCGCGATGTGCTGGATGCCTTCGCCGTGATACGCGTCGAGGTATTCCTGGATCTGGCCGGCCGTATCCGAGCCTTCCTCGTTGATCGGGATGCGGATCTTGCCGCACGGCGACGTCATCGCCTTCGACTTCACGCCCGTCACCTTGCCTTCGATGTCGAAATAGCGCACTTCGCGGAAGTTGAACAGGCGTTCGTAGAACTCGGCCCATTCCTGCATGCGGCCGCGATGCACGTTGTGCGTCAGGTGGTCGATGTAGGTGAGGCCGTGGCCGACCGGGTTCGGGTTCGCGCCGGGAATCGGCTCGAAGTCGACGTCGTAGATGCTGATGTCGCCGATCGCGCCCGGTTGCGCACCGTTCTTGCCGCGCCACCGGTCGACGAAGTAGATCAGCGAATCGCCGATGCCCTTGATCGCCGGGATGTTCAGCTCCATCGGGCCCGTCTTGTTGTCGAAGCCCCATGCGCCGAGTTCCAGCGCGTGCTGGTACGCCTTGGCGGCGTCCTGCACGCGGAACGCGATCGCGCAGATCGACGGGCCGTGCAGCCGCGCGAAGCGTTGCGCGAACGAATCGGGTTCGGCGTTGATGATGAAGTTGATGTCGCCCTGGCGGTACACCGTCACGTCCTTGTGGCGGTGGCGCGCGATCGCGGTGAAACCCATCCGTTCGAACAGTTGTCCGAGTGCTTTTGGGTCCGGTGCCGTGTATTCGATGAATTCGAAGCCGTCGGTGCCGACGGGGTTGTCCCAGTTGGGGATCTGCATGTCGTGTCTCCTGTGCGGGGCGGTCGGCCGGGGCGGCGTGCGCGTGCCCGGCGTGGTTCGATGTCGACGGCCGCGCCAGCAACGCGCGTGCGCGGCGAGTCGGGACATGCGACAGAGTGTAGCGGGCAGCCGCGAGCGGAAACTTGCGAACTTAATCGCCGGCGCCTACGATGGCGCAATTTCCAGTCTTAAAATAAACAACGGAGGGCAGAAGATGGCGCAAGCCGAATTGGATGCCATCGATCGGCGAATTCTCGCGATTCTTCAGGAGAACGGTCGCCTGTCGAACCAGGAGATCGCCGAACGCGTGAACCTGTCGCCGAGCCCGTGCCTGCGGCGGATCCGGCGGCTCGAGGAAATCGGCGTGATCACGGGCTACGTCGCGCTGCTGAATCCGCAGAAGCTCGGCCTCGACCTGCTTGCCTACGTGAGCGTGCGGCTCGAGAAGCGCGGCGGCCTCGCGCCGGTCCGGGCCGACGAGACGTCGGCGCGCGCGGGCGCGACCCACGCGGAGCTGTTTCGCGCGGCCGTGCAGACCTGGCCGGAAGTGGTCGCGTGCCATGCGATGACCGGGGACATGGATTACCTGCTGCGCGTGCAGGTCGAGGACATGGCGCATTTCTCCCGCTTCGTGCAGGAGCATCTGCTGCATCACCCGTCGGTGATCGACGTGAAAACGAGCTTCTCACTCGACTGCTTCAAGGAAACGACGGCGTTGCCGATTCGTTCGGCGCGCTAGCGCCGCGGCAGGGGAAGGGAGGGCGCCGGGCGTGCCGCGGGCACGGCCCGGCAGGCCGACGTCAACGACGTCAGGCCGTCAGCGCGGCGGGCATCAGCGATTCGATGAACTTCGTCGTGCGGCGCGCCTGGCGCTTCATCGCGTAGTCGAACACCGCGGCCTGTTCCTGCATCATCTCGGCGATGATCGTCGAGTGGTCGGCCGGCGGCAGCGACAGGTACGCATCGGCTTCGCCGTACGCGTACTCGATCCGCATCCCGGACTTCTTCGCGATGTGCATCATCGTCGCGTTACGCGACAGGCAGTGCATGTACAGCATCGTCACGTGCGTGTTGCGGCTGCGGATCGCCGCGCGCTCGAACAGCTTCGAGCCGACGCCGCGGCCGCGCGCGCTTTCGAGCACCGACACGCCGAATTCCGCCGTACGCGCGTCGCCCTCGGCCGGCAGATAGGCCAGATGGCCGACGCCGATCAGTTCGAGGTCGTGGTCGAACACGCCGAACACGGTATCGCGACCGAAATCGATCGTGCGGACATAGTTCTCGATCACGTGGTCGGGCACCATCTGGCCGAAGCGCAGCAGGCGATCCTCTTCGTCGAGCGAGAGAAAGTGGGTGAGCATCTGCTCACGGTCTTTGGAAGCCAGTTCCCTGACGAGAACCGGCGCAGTACCGACCTTGCCGACAGCATCGGCACGGCCGTTGGATTGCGTGTTCATCGTGGGTTCCTCAGTGTGGGTGCACAAACGGGTTGTGCAATGCAACAGCATTTTAGCCGACCGAGGTTGGGGAAAACCCGTATTTGACGTTATTTGTGCTGAGGGGGAATTCTAAATCCGCTTAGTACATTCGCTATCTATTTGATTTTAAACGGATATAAAATTCATCATATGAAATGCGCGACGGCGGTTGTAGTGTGCCCGCCGCGCAACGCATGCTGCTGCGCGGCAATCAGGCGGCCGTCGACAGCCCGCGCTCGATCAGGTCGATCACCTGTTCGGCGAAGTCGCGGTAGCCGAGGCGCCCGCCCGGCTTCAGCCACGTGAAGGTCCAGTTGATCATCCCGAACACCATCATCGTCACCGAGGTCTGATTTTCCTTCGAGATGCGGTCCGGGTACGCGCGTGCGAGCTGCCGCGTGAACGCCGCGACGATATCGCGCTGGCGGTCGAGCACGATTTCGCGCTGCGCGTCCTCGAGATACTTCACGTCGTTGAGCAGCGCGACGTGGCGGCTGTGCGACGTCTCGTATTCGGAGAGGAACGCGCGCACGAGCTCCGCGAACGCGTCGCGCTCGCTGAGGCCGCGCCGCTGGCTCGCGCCCTCCACCTCGGCGATGATCAGCATCAGCCGTTTCGTGTAGCGGTCGAGCAGGTCGAACAGGATCGCTTCCTTGCTCTCGTAATAGTGATAGAGCCGCGCCTTCGACGTGCCGCTCGCGGTCGCGAGATCGGACATCGACGTGCTCGGGTAGCTCGTCTGCGCGAATTTCTCGGCGGCCAGGTCGAGGATCTGCTCGCGCTGGGATTCGTGGTCGGGCGCTCGGGTTCGGGCCATGGTCGAATACGGAAGATTAGCGGTGCTCGGCGGCGCGGGCCGCGCGCACCTGCGTGGAAGAAAGGGCGTCCGGCGCGTCGTCCTGCAGCTCGAGCCGGCCGGCGGCCGCGAGTTCGCGGCAGCGCCACCACGCGATCGAGTCGCTGACGAACAGCCCGCCGCGGTCGGCGGCGGCCATGATGCTGCCGACGAGGCGCCGCGCGGGCTGCCAGTCGGTTTGCGCGCGCGCGACGATCAACGCGTCGAGATCGGCGTAGTGGCCGCTCTTGATCGTGTTGCTGACCCAATAACGCAGTTCGGCGTTCAGGTGCTTCGCTTCCTGCCATTCGAGCGCGAGGCGGCCGATGCGCAGGACCGAGACCGGCGCGGCCGCCGGCCGCTTGCGCGCCAGTTCCGCGGGCGAGAACATCCCGGTCGCGCATGCCTGGTCGGCGCGCGACAGCGAGGCGCGTTGCGCGGCGTCGAGGTCGGCGGCCGACAGCCGCACCTCGTTCAGGCGCTGCGGCACGTTGCGCAGGTGATAGGCGACGCGGCGCAGCAGCAGCTTGTCGCCGACGCTCGGCGCGTGCCACACGACGACCTGGCCGGTCTCCGTCGCCAGCTGGTCGAGGCGGGCGAATTCACCTTCGATTTCCGCGTTCCAGTCGGGAATCTGGTCGCCGAGCACGTGCTGCCAGAAGGCGGCGCGCGTGTCGGGCGTCTCGTCGGCGCCCTTCAGCGGCCCGACGCCGAGATCGTCGAGCAAACCCACGACGCGCTCGTCGCGTCCGGCTTGCGCAAGGCCCTCGCGCAGCGACGCGGCGGCGGTGCCGCCCTGAATCACATGAATGGTACTCATCGGCCTGTCGTCAACAAAAGAAAGCCGCCGGCGGGCGGACGTTGCGACGTCCAGCCGGCCGGCGGCCCCTAGTGTAAGCGAGATGTGTGACGGCGAGAAACCGTACCGCGCCGCGGCGCGATGCCGCTCAACGTTCGTCGAAGCTCACGACGACCTTGTCGCTGATCGGATGACACTGGCACGTGAGCACGAAACCGTCCTTCACCTCGTGCTCCTCGAGCGTGTAGTTCTTCTCCATCCGCACTTCGCCTTCCACCACCTTCGCGCGGCACGTGCAGCACACGCCGCCCTTGCACGCGTACGGCAGCGCGAGGCCCGCGCGCAGGCCCACGTCGAGCAGGCTCACGCCTTCGTACGGCAAACGCAGCTTGCGCTTCTTGCCGTCGAGCACGATTTCGAGGTCGGCGGCCGGCGTCTGGTCGGTGATCTCGACGACCGGTGCGCCGGCCTGCGGCAGCGGCGTGCCGAAGCGCTCGACGTGCACCTTCGCCTGCGGCACGCCGGCGGCTTTCAGCGCGGCTTCGGCGGCGTCCATCATCGGCGCCGGGCCGCAGATGAACGCCTCGTCGATCGCGTCGGCCGGCGTCAGCGTGCCGAGGAATTCCTCGCATTTCGCCTGGTCGAGCACGCCGTTGAACAGCTCGACGTCCTGCAGGTCGTCCGACAGCACGTGATAGAGGACGAAGCGGTTCATGTAGCGGTTCTTCAGGTCCTCCAGCTCCTCCGCGAACATGATCGCGTCGACGCTGCGGTTGCCGTAGATCAGCGTGAACGTGCTGCGCGGCTCGAGTTCGAGCGTCGTCTTCACGATCGCGAGCACCGGCGTGATCCCCGAGCCGCCGGAAAACGCGACGTACTGCTTGCCGTGGTCGGCGTTCAGGTGCGTGAAGAAGCGGCCGTCCGGCGTCATCACGTCGATCGTGTGGCCGGCCTTCAGCGTGTCGAACGCGAAGTTCGAGAAGCGGCCGCCGCGCACGCGCTTGATGCCGATGCGCAGTTCGCCGTCGCGGTCGTAGTCCGTCGTGCCGACGCAGATCGAATACGAGCGGCGCGTCTCCTCGCCGTCGATATGGGTCTTCAGCGTGACGAACTGGCCCTGCGTGAAGCGGTATGCATCGCGCAGCTCGGGCGGCACGTCGAACGAGACGGTCACGGCGTCGGCGGTCTCGGGCCGCACGTCGCGGATACGCAGCGGATGAAATTGCGGGGTCGCCATATTCAGTAGGGTTTGAAGTAGTCGAAGGGTTCGCGGCAGTCGACGCAGCGATACAGCGCCTTGCAGGCGGTGGACGCGAACTGGGCGAGACGTTCGGTGCGCGCGGAGCCGCAGCGCGGGCAGGTGGGCGCGGCGACCGGCCGCGGCACGAAGCGCACGACGTTCTCCCGCGGCGCGGCGCTGCCGCACTGGCCGACCGGTGGCGCGATGCCGTACGCGCGCAGCTTGTCGCGCGCTTCCTGCGTGATCCAGTCGGTCGTCCAGGCGGGGGCGAGCACCGTCTCGATCCGGTGCGGCGGCAGATCGGCGGCCTGCAGCGCGGCGGCGATGTCCTCGGCAATCTGCGACATCGCCGGGCAGCCCGAGTAGGTCGGCGTGATCACGACCTCGAGCCGGCCGTCGTCCGCGCGGCGGACGTCGCGCAGGATGCCGAGCTCGCGGATCGACACGACCGGGATCTCCGGATCGGGCACGGTTTCCAGCACGTCCCACGCACGGGCGAGCAGCGGATCGTCGCGGTGCGCGGCGGGGGCGGGGGCGGCGGTCTGGGCGGACATCATCGGGCTCCGTGGCGTGGGCCGGTTACCAGCTCGCGCCGGGATGCTGGCGCGCGAGGCTCTGCATTTCGGCGAGCAGGTAGCCCATGTGTTCCGAGTGCTCGCCCTGCTTGCCGGTCGTCACATGCTTGACCGGCGCCGGCTGCGTGAGCGTGGCCTCGGCGAGCGCGTCGTCCACGTCCGCGCGCCACGCGGCCTCGATCGCGGCCGGCGCCGGGCCGATGCCCGGTGCGACGATCGCGTCGTCGATCGCATCGGCGGCGAAGAATTCGCGCGTGTACGGCATCAGGTAGTCGAGCGCGGCCTGCGCGCGGCGGTGCGATTCGTCGGTGCCGTCGCCGAGGCGCACGAGCCACTCGCGCGCGTGCTGGACGTGATAGCGGGTTTCCTTCACCGATTTCGCGGCGATCGCGGCCAGTTGCGTGTCGGTCGACGTTTCCAGCGCGCTCCACACGTGCAGCATCAGCGCCGCGTACAGGAAGTTGCGCACGATCGTCACCGCATAGTCCTTGTCGGCGTGCGCGGTGCCGGAGACCGGGCCGTAATGCGGCAGCTCGGCGAGCGTGAAGTTCGCGAATTCGCGCTCGGTGCGGAAGTACGCGTAGTCGTCCTCGGTCTTCGTCGCGCCGGTGAGCTGGCGCTCGAGCTCGGCCGCGTGCGTATACAGCATGCGCGCCTGGCCGATGAGGTCGAGGCTCATGTTGGTGAGCGCGATGTCTTCCTCGAGGATCGGGCCGTGGCCGCACCATTCGGCGTTGCGCTGACCGAGGATCAGCGCGTTGTCCGCGAGGCGCAGCACGTAGGAGAGGTGTTCGGGCGTGATCGTCATGGCGCGGGCGTTACATGTGGTTGACTTCGTCGGGCAGCGTGTAGAACGTCGGGTGACGGTAGATCTTGTCGCCCGCCGGCTCGAACAGTTCGGCCTTTTCGCTCGGATCCGACGCGGTGATCGCCGACGACGGCACCACCCAGATGCTCACGCCTTCCTGGCGACGCGTGTAGACGTCGCGCGCCATGCGCAGCGCCATCGTCGCGTCGGCGGCGTGCAGGCTGCCGCAATGCTTGTGGTCGAGGCCCTGCTTGCTGCGCACGAACACTTCCCAGATCGGCCATTCCTTGTTCATCGCTTTCTCCTGATTCCTGAATTCGAGAGGTGCCGCTCACGCGGCGTGCTGTTCGGCGCGGGCGCGGCGCTTCGCTTCGTGCGCGAGCGCGGCTTCGCGCACCCAGGCGCCGTCCTCGTGTGCTTTCACGCGAGTCGCGAGGCGTTCCTTGTTGCACGGGCCGTCGCCGTTGACCACGCGCCAGAATTCGTCCCAGTCGATCGTGCCGTAGTCGTGATGGCCGCGCGCTTCGTTCCATTTCAGGTCGGGATCGGGCAGCGTCACGCCGAGCACCTTCGCCTGGTCGACCGTCGCGTCGACGAATTTCTGGCGCAGATCGTCGTTCGAGATCCGCTTGATGCCCCATCTGGCGGACTGGCTGCTGTGGACCGAATCGGCGTCGCTCGGGCCGAACATCATCAGCACCGGCCACCACCAGCGGTCGACGGCCTGCTGGACCATCGCGCGCTGCGCGTCGCTGCCCTTCATCATCGAGAGCAGCGCGTCGAAACCCTGGCGCTGGTGGAACGACTCTTCCTTGCACACGCGGATCATCGCGCGCGCGTACGGACCGTACGTGCAGCGGCACAGCGGGATCTGGTTCATGATCGCGGCGCCGTCGACGAGCCAGCCGATCACGCCGACGTCGGCCCAGGTCGGCGTCGGGTAGTTGAAGATGCTCGAGTATTTCGCCTTGCCGGCGTGCAGCGCGTCGATCAGCGCATCGCGCGATACGCCGAGCGTTTCGGCCGCGCTATAAAGATAGAGGCCGTGGCCGGCTTCGTCCTGCACCTTCGCGAGCAGGATCGCCTTGCGCTTCAGGCTCGGCGCGCGCGAGATCCAGTTACCTTCCGGCAGCATGCCGACGACTTCCGAATGCGCGTGCTGCGAGATCTGGCGTACCAGCGTCTTGCGGTACGCGTCGGGCATCCAGTCCTGCGGTTCGATCTTGCCGTCCGCGGCCATCACCGCATCGAACCGCGCCTGCTCGGGCGACTCGGCTGCGGCGTCGAGCGGCGCGACGTTGCCGGGGATGTCGAGGGATTGCGTGTACATGGCGAAGGCTCTCGTCCGGTTGAATGTGTGCGAAGTATAAACCAACCGACCGGTCGGTTAATAAATTTCTTGCGGATTTGCGGCGGGACTCGGGTAAACGAGGGAAGTCGGGGCGCGATCAGATGGCGCGAATTCGGCTTCGCGCATGGGGCCTCGCGTCTTCGCGCCAGCGCGAGCGCGCGGTCCCGCTCGCGCTGCCCGGCGACACGATGATGGACGTCCCAGACCGACACGCCGGTCGCCGCGACCGCGACGCCCGCGGCGACCCCGAGCGCCTGCCACGGCACTGCGGCACAATGCCCGCTTTCCGATGAGGATTTTGCCGATGTCATTTCGAAGCAGTTTCGCCGCGGTAGTGCTGGGGGCGGCCGTTTTCGTGTCGCCGCTTGCGGCGTCGGCCGCGCAGGGCGGTTGGGTCGCCGCGTGGGCGACCGCGCTGCAGCCGATTCCCGATCTCGCCGCACCGCCGCCGCTCTACCGCGCACCCGACGTGGCCGGGCGCACCGTGCGCCAGATCGTCTACCCGACCGTGTCGGGGCGGGCCGCGCGGATTCGCGTGAGCAACGCATACGGTCGCGCGCCGCTGGTCGTCGAGGCCGCGAGCCTCGCGCGCGCCGGCGAAGGGGCGGCACTCGGCGGCGCGGCGGTGCCGGTCCGGTTCGGCGGCAAGGCGTCGGTGACGCTTGCGCCGGGCCAGGAACTCGAAAGCGATCGGGTGGCGATCGACGTGACGGCCGCGCAGCCGTATGCGATCAATCTCCAGATGGGGCCGAACCAGCGGATGACGGTCTGGCATCGCGTGTCGAACCAGTTCAACTATGTGTCCGCACCAGGCGAGCACGTGAGCGATCCGGGCGCCGCCGCGTTCCGCACCCGTTTCACCCAATATGCGTGGGTAACCGAACTGGCCGTCGAGACGGGTTCTGCTCACGCCAGCGTCGCCGCTATCGGCGATTCGATCACCGACGGGCTGCGCTCCAGCGTGAACCGGAACCGTCGCTGGCCCGACGCGCTCGCGCGCCGGCTGGCGGCGTCGGGCGCCGATTCGATCGGCGTCGTGAATCTCGGCATTAGCGGCAACCGGCTGCTCAGCGATTCCGCGTGCTACGGCACATCGCTGGCGTCGCGTTTCGAGCGCGATGCGTTGTCGCGCTCGGGCGTGAAGGCGGCGATCGTGCTGATCGGGATCAACGACATCAACTTCGCGGCGATGCCGCCGCGCACGGGGCTCGATTGCGATCACCCGCATACGCAGGTGACGGCCGCGTCGTTGATCGACGGCTATCGCCGGCTGATCGAGGCGGCGCACCGGCAGGGCGTGAAGGTCTTCGGCGCGACGCTCACGCCGGCGGCGTTACCGGCCGGACGCGAAGCGATCCGGCTCGAGGTGAACCGGTGGATCCGCGGCGGCGGCGGGTTCGACGGCGTGGTGGATTTCGATGCGGTGCTGCGCGATCAGGCGCGCCCAAGCGTGCTGCAGCGCCGATACGATAGCGGCGACGGTATCCATCCGAGCGATGCGGGCTACGCGGCGATGGCCGACGCGGTGCCGGTCGAGCAACTGCAGGCTGCGGCGGGCGGCAAGTGACGCGCTTCTATATATAGAGGGAAAGGTTGTCGACAGGCTGCGGCCCGACAGCGCGACATCGTTCGTCGAGCCCAAAGCCTCCGTGCGCGACAGCGAACGGAGGCTTTTTCAAATTTTCTTCACAAAGGGCTTGCGCGGACGGGGGTGGGTGCTTAGAATCACGCCTCTTTCGCGCTAACGGAAACGCGGCGCGGGAGGAAGGGAAGTGGTGCTGGTGAGGTTCGGTGGTAACGAGCCTTGGCGGTGCAGGAAGATGGCCCCGCAGTCGCAACGAAGCAGGTAAAAAGTTGTTGACGAGCTGCGAAACACGGTTCATAATCTCGCTTCTCTGCTGCTGAAAACGCAGCGCTGCCGGGAAACTCCAGGTTTCTCGCAGAAATGCTCTTTAAAAATTAACAGCCGATAAGTGTGGGCGCTTGATGGAAGCGAGCTGATCCTCGGATCAGAAAGCGAAAGTATCAAGAGTCTCACACTAAAGTAAGTCAGGTT